>DATERQ010000067.1:0-5309 GCA_035271345.1 bacterium
GGACCGTTCTCCATCGAGCGTGGTGGCGATTTACCCGCCACGCAATTAGTATCTTTTGTGTGGGAAAAATTTAAGGCCGGCTACAGCCTGGATCAGTTGCAGACTATGTTTATCAGAGAGTCCGGACTTTATGCTTATCTAGGCACTAAAGATTTGAGGGAAGCAGAGCGCAAAGCCGAAGAAGGCGATGCCAAGGCGGACCTGGTCCTTAAAGCTTTGGCATACCAAGTAGCAAAAGCTATCGGAGCTATGGCTACCGTAGTGAAAGGGGAGATAGATTGTATAATTCTAACTGGGGGAGTGGCTTGCTCAAATCGCGTCTCCAGCGATATTTCCCATAGAGTAAGGTTTTTGGCTCCAGTGATGATAGTGCCTGGGGAAGAAGAATTGCCGGCCTTAGCGCAAGGGGCTCTAAGGGTATTGCGCCAACAAGAGGTAGCGAAAGAATACAAGTGAATTACTTAGCAGTGAGTGGTAACGCACCCTATGCGTCGCTCACTATCTAAATAGGCATTGAATAAACCGGTATATATATTTACGGCTGGATGGCCGGTGGGCTCAGCATAAGCTGTGCGAGAGTGGAGCCAATGGGAACTAAAAGTGTTATCGGGGTTCGTATCAAACACCGATAAATAAAGGATACCATCCACTTCTAGATCGTGGAAGAAGCGGGTTCCATATGGGAGCTCTGGAACAAAGTTAGTGGCTTGAATGCCAAGTTCTACAATAAGTCCAGCATTTGAGATTTGGTTATAGCTCACAGGCACCCCGAGTTCAGCTTTGGTTGATCCCCAACGCCCGGGCCCTACCAAGATATAGCGCTCACCTTCTAATCTACGGTTAATGCGTTCTATTTCCCTAGCGACAGCAGCCTTATCGCTAGCTTGTTCATACAAGTATGGATCCACATATACCAAGCGTTTTACTCCCAGCAAAATACCAGTAGCCAGCATACGGTTACCGCTGAACAAAATTGTGTCGGGACTTAGACTGCTGGGTATTTGGACAGCCCGATATTCTTCAAAGCTAGGCAGTGGGCGCATTTGTACCAGGGCAAACAAATTTTCCTCGGGTTCAAAGGTGAATTCTATATCCACCGGCAGGCCCAATTCATCTTCCAAAGTGGTCATGACACTATTGATTAATCGAAAAAACCTTGGGTATAAATGGGGGAAGGGTTGGAAGGTAAACACTATTTTGTCATTAAAATCGAGTTGAGGCCAGTCCTCCTCTTTAATATCTGTAATCTTTTTGCTTTTGTCGCGGTACAATTGGGTATAATGGTCAAAACAGGGATGGTATTTTCTTATGCTAGGGTTATCGTTGATATTCATTACCTTTAAACGATCATACGTTAAGTCCAAAACATCGTATCTTTCTTGAGCGTACTTGGCTATGGCCCAGGTGGCGTATCCTTCTGGCCGCAAGGTTAAATTAGTTAGAGAAAAAGTGCGCGCATATTCTCGACCTACACATCTGGTGCCAAGGCCGAATACCAACCTAATAACGCCATCCTCTTTCCGAACCTTATTGCTCCAACGGCGATAATTTTTTGAAAAACCCACCCCTGAAATTTCTGGATAAAAATAAGAGCCGCGTTGTCGGCCAGCAAGCTGCTGGATCATCACGGCCATCTTATCACCGCGCAACCTATGTTTGCGCCGATACTCTAGAGCGTTGGGACAATAAATGCTGGCAAAAACAAGTTTAATCGCTCGCTCAAGTTTTGCCAGCCTCTCTTTTTCAGTGCCAATGTTGGCCATGAAAATGGTTTCGTATTTGCCGGCAAAAGAGTAACGCAGATTATCTTCTAATACAGATGAAGAGCGAACGGTGAGGGGCAAGGGAAATTCATGTAATATTTGTGCGAATTGCTCGCGCATGGTGCTATCGAAGGTACCGTTGGTAAAAGCTTCTTTGACCTGTTCGTAATCTCTGCCACTTTCTACGATTCCTTGCAACTGGTTCTTTCTGACAAAATCGTCGAAGATGCTTGTGGCGATAAAGTGCGTTTTAGGCATTTGAATGTGGTTAAATAAAGGGTTGTTACTTTGGCGAAGAATCTGTTTAGCGAATAGAAAGCCACGGGCTTTCCCACCCAGTTTTCCGCGCCCGGTGGTAATGCTATGATAAAGTGGGCTAAGCCCAGGATCGAAAGCCAAATAACGGGTAATTTTGCTTGCTACAGGCATATATAGTTCCCCCGCTCAATCTTTGCGTTTATTATAGCACACCATGCTATTGCAAGTAAGCCCCGCCATACTTTGAATTAGACCAGGGTTGTTGTTTGTATCGAAGGTCCGGGGCAATGTCTAGCCATGTTTTGTTTGATAGGATAAGATGCTGAGTAATTGCCCGCGCGGGGCGCAAACGGAAAGTGAATAAAAGATTAAATTATTCTATTTCGTAAAGAGGATTTTAGACTTCTGGTTAGAATATAAGTACTGGTTTTCCAAAAGTTGATGGGGGTGAGCTAAATGGCTTACAAGATTGGCGATGAGTGTATTGCTTGTGGTGCCTGTCTGCCGGAGTGTCCAGTGGATGCAATCAGTGAAGGGGATATCTATGTTATAGACCCTGACCTATGCATCGACTGTGGTGCCTGCGCTGACGTTTGCCCAGTCGATGCGCCCAAACCGGAAGACTAGACGTTAAACCATAAGGGAAAACCTGTTAGCCAGGCAATTGACTTAACACGAGAGCGCCGGAACAAAGCCCGGCGCTCTCGTGTTTGGAGAGAAGGATGCTGTTTATCGCCCATGGGTATAGGAACTGTGAGCGACTTTGAGGCTAGTAGCTATGGCCACGGAAATCAGGGCATCGGCACCATGGTGCAATATGGTACCAATGCCAACCAAAAACCAAGCCTGGTACAAAGTAAAACCAAATGGCAATACCACCACTGCTTCCCCAATGGCATGGATAGGGGCTGTAACCAGCAAGGCGGTGGCAAAGCTATTTTTCCGGGCTATAATTACGGCTCCGATAAAACCAACCAGTACATGAACAGCGGCCCGAGCGGCAATTACGGGCCCTAGTACGATTAAAAAACCAATAGTGGACCCCACTCCAACAAGAACGGCTATGGTCGGGCTTACCAGCATGGCGAGCATTACCGGAACATGGGAGGTTAATGTAGCTGAGAAAGGTGGCAGATATACCCGCAGATAGTTACCAAAAGCGATGGGAATAAGAAGTGACAAAGCGGTGAGCAAAGCTCCGTACACCAGATCACGGTTGCTCATGGGCATCTCCTTCCATATGGAAAGTGCATCTTTGAAGTTATTGTAAGTTCGAACAGTTGTCTTGTCAAGTGTAAAGTCATTGCCCACAGGGCAGAAGAATTCCCCGGCGTTTCAATTGGTTTTCTGCCTGCTTAATGGAATCAGGATTATTGGTTTCCACAGTGTGTAGATGAACCCCTTCTGTTAGGCTGGAAAGAAGCTGTGCATGCTGATTATGATAGCGGTTGATAAAGTCTTCCACATCGGCTAAAGTGTTAAGTAATAAGAGTCCGCGGATTTCACCGTAAAGAGGATGCTCTACTATGACGTCCACCACCCGACAGCCAGCCTTGACAATGGTAGTTAATTCTAAGCGAGTCTGCCCCGGCGCATGCCGGCAAGCTAACCGACGAATAAATTTATTTCCGGTCATAGCAGGCCCATACAAGTAACCACGTGGGGTTGCAACGACAGTTGCCCCTTGGGCCCGGAGCAAAGCAATATCTTGTACGATTACCTGACGGCTGACATCAAAGTGTTGGGCTAGCTCTGCCCCAGTTATTGGAGAGTGCCGGTTACTGAGAAACCGTAATATAGCAGCGCGACGGTCAAGACTCATTATTATCCCTCCACAAAACGTTATTCCCGGCAGTTGCCACAAATCCTGCCTGGGTCACCGGGATTCGGGTATAGTTTGCTTCACACCGGCTATATTGCCCCAGCAATTTGGCTGAGCCGGATCTGGTTTAAGTGGTTTGATGGTTTTATATATAATCATTTTCCTAGCAATTAGACTGAGGTCAACGGAAGGGAGGAGGCTATGAAAAGGGGAATGAGACTTCTGGCGCTAATGATTGTGCCGTTGGCATTGATTGTGATGGTTAGTTCCTGTCACTCGGCTATTGAATCGGCCGACGACAAACCGGATGGCTCAGGCCTGCAGGAGAGCCCATCCTGGGTTGGAATAGACCCCAAAGAATTAGAGACAGAGGGCGATATGGATGATGAAAATAAACTAGAACCGGCGGAACCGGGTCCAGAACTCCCCCTGGACCTAGACATATCGATAGAGACAACCAAAATTCAACTGGGCCCTTTTTTTGGACCATTACCAGAACTGTATTGGTCGCCTGACGGGAGGTATTTAGCTGTCTTTGGCGAAAGGAATGGGTATGGTATCTGGCTTTGGGATCAACAGACCAAGTCTTGCCGTCGCTTGGTGCACCTTCTCGATCGTAGCGGACAGCGGCTGACGTCACTGGCCTGCTTTGGTTGGGATTCCAGTGGTAGCGCTCTTATTTATGCGGTGGATGGGATTCAAAGCGGGGGCCGGCATTTGGGCCAAAATGGGGTTTTGGTCCGGCAAGTAGATGTTAATGGAGCAGATGAGGTTTTGGCTTGGCTGCCGGGGGAGGGGTTGTCCATCCACAGCCACTTATTCGATCGTGAACATAGTTTGCTACTTATACATAGAGCTAGGGACTTGTGGGCGGTGGATACTGTTAATAAGTGCCACAAACAGGTTAAGTCTGACTTGCCAACCTGGGACGGGCTCTTTTCAGTGACACCTTCTCCTACTGGTAAGAGGGTTGTTTACCCGGACCCAGATCCCGACCATCGAAAATTAATCCTGCTGGATTTGGATAATGGTACGGAGACATCTTTGGGTGTGCCAGGGGAATATCCATTTCATCCAATCTGGTCACCGGATGGAAAGAAGCTAGCTTTTCTAAGTGCCAAACCTACTAGGGGTGGGTATGATTTCCTACTTGGGGAAGGTGGGCCTTTGCCGCCAGCCACCGGAATTGTCGTTGTTTCTAAGGCGGGTCAGCCGCTAATGGCAATAACGCCACCGCAAGGTGGAAAAGCAGGGGCTCCAGTTTGGTCTCCCGGCAGCGACAGGTTGGCATTCTTGACCGGCAATGTTATGCCAGGACCTGACGGATTCATGGAAGTTAATTGGAACCGGCTACTGGTTACCGACCTCAAAAATCGAGTGCAAGACCTGGGGCCGGTAAGCGGTGATTGGCTTATTATAGGAGGGTTTACGCCTGATGGCAGTTCAATTTTGGTATTCGCCTACGG
>DATERQ010000068.1:0-3711 GCA_035271345.1 bacterium
TAAGGATGGACTGCGGGTGAATTACCGGCTGGCTTCCCCGGAAATCGGGCTCTTATTGGACGCCAGTACCGAATTGTTAAGGCGCCAAGTTCAGATACAACAAGAACTTTTAACCCGGCTCAATAATAATTGATGGACGTAGGAGAGGATTAGATATGATTGCTTTAACTGTGCTCCAAAGCGGCTTTAGTGAGCTGCTGGAATATCTATCAGCCCATGTCTTAACCTGTCTTGTGCCGGCCTTTTTTATTGCCGGCGGCATTGCTGCTGTTTTGTCAGCCGGGGCGGTGCTGAAGTATTTTGGCCCTAAAACCAACCGCTGGCTGTCATATGGTGTAGCCTCGGTTTCAGGAGCGGTATTGGCAGTTTGTTCATGTACGGTGTTGCCGCTCTTTGCCGGGATTTACCGCAAAGGAGCGGGCTTGGGACCGGCGATCGCTTTCCTTTATTCCGGACCGGCGATAAATATTTTGGCGATAGTGCTCACGGCCCAGGCCATCGGGTTTAAGATGGGGTTGGCTCGGGCCCTGGGGGCGATTTTATTCTCCTTGATTATTGGCGCCTTGATGTCCCTTCTGTTTGAAGGCCAGCCTGAAGGGGCCAAAGAGGGGAGGATGCCCTCCTTTGCCGCTGAAGAAGCTGGGGGCGTAATTTGGCAGCACCTGGTATTCTTTGGTTTATTGGTGGCTATTTTATTGTTCGGTACTAGCAGAATTCCGCCCTGGAGTAAGGTGGCCATTATCTTGGCCTTGATCAATTCAGTTTTTTTGGTCGTGGCCACTTGGTTCAAAAGCGGCGAGTTTCAGGCCTGGATGGAGGAAACTTGGGGCTTTGTGAAATTGATTTTTCCGCTCTTGTTGGTGGGGGTCTTTGTCGCCGGAGCCATCAAAGCCGTCTTGCCGCCGCAGTGGATTGCCCGCTATGTGGGTGGCAATTCGATTGGGGCCAATTTATTGGCGGCTGCTATCGGGTCGGTGATGTATTTTTCCACTCTAACAGAAGTTCCTATTGTAAAGGCCTTATCAGATTTGGGGATGGGATCGGGTCCCGCATTGGCCTTGCTTTTGGCGGGGCCAGCGGTTAGCCTTCCCAGCCTGTTGGCTATCAGTAATATTATCGGCGGTAAAAAAACTGCGGCTTATGTATTGTTGGTCCTGCTTATGGCTAGCTTAACCGGATATATTTTTGGGGCGCTGGCTTAAGATGTGTTCACTAGGTTTAATTTGGCGCCGGACCGATAATAAGATTCTCGTTATGGTTGAGGAGGGTAAGTGATGAAGATTAAAGTTTTAGGGACAGGATGCCGGAAATGCCGGGCCTTAGAAAAAGTTGCCCGGGCGGCGGTGGCTGAGCTGGGGATAGAGGCCGAGTTTGAACTGGTTAAGGATATCAAAGATATCATGGCCTATGATGTTTTTCTCACCCCAGGCCTGGTAGTGGAGGAAAAGCTTGTGCTATCCGGTCGGGTGCCCAGCCTGAATGAAATGAAGAAATTGCTGGCAGTCTAGCTTATAAACGGGATCAGGTTCAAGCTGAAAAAATATTTTACCCGGGCCTGGTCTAGGGCCTAGGCTCATATTTGCTTAAGACCGGGCCCGGGCTCATAGAACAATCGGCACTAGTAATCAAACGGCTGCCAATCTTTTCTTCTAGATTGTTCCCTGCCGGCGGGACCGATGTCAATCATGTTGCATATGATCGCTGCTCTGGCAGTAGTTATGAATATGTAACATGATGGGGGGAAGATCCAATGGTTAACAGTCTGGCTTTCGCAGGTTATCTCTTCTTCCTGGCCTGGAC
The DNA here is from genome assembly GCA_035271345.1 of bacterium. GTDB lineage: Bacteria > Bacillota > DTU030 > DUMP01 > DUMP01 > DUNI01. Next base: position 1,801 of record DATERQ010000068.1, read on the forward strand.
CGTAATGATTTTGCGGAAAAACAAAGGCAGCATTGTAACTGCCGACCGGGAGCGATTTAGCAGCAAGTGGGTGACGGCCACCGGCCTTCTGGCCGGCAGCGCTGCCTTGCTTCAGTTGGCGCCGGTTTTTCTGCCTGTAATCGGGCTGGCCTTATCGCCGCTGAGCAGTTTACCGCTCATTATTAGTGTTTTGCTGTTCGCTGATGGGGCCGTGGCCACCTTTTTGACCACTGTGGCCTTGCTTTTTGTTATCAACGCCGAGGAAGCAGTTATTTTTCTGTTCACTACTGGCCCCTTGGGGTTGGCGGCAGCCTTAACTGCCATTCCGGGCCTGTCGCTTTGGCGTAAATTACTCTTTCCTACTGGGCTCTTAACATGCGGGATTTTGCTGTTGGTTTTCTTAGTGGGCCTGCCGGGGCTGACTAGTTTATGCAGTGCTTTTAATGCGGTGGCATTGTTGTCAATAATTACCTTTAGTTGCCTTTACAGTTTGCTTTTTATGGGCATCACGCGCCTTAGCCACCAGCGCCTAATGCCCATCTTCACCACAAGAGCTGAGAGGGCCAGAGGGAAAAAACAGACCCTTTAATTCCAAGCCTGGCTAGAATCAATTTCAGCTTGCCGTGGGAGTTATTTCCCACAATACCCCTGATTTTGGGATTGCATTGGGGGCCATGTCGGCAAATTCCCAGACGCCAAAATCCAACACATACATCGACTGGCCATCGCGGCTAAACTTCACATCGATGGTGCGCTTAAGGCCGTCGCCGCGGCGGCCGGCCCGGGCCTTATCTTTGGTTTTTATAAACCAATCGTAGTCTCCGGTCTCCGGATCCACCCTTATGACTCCGCTGGGAACCTGCTGTTTAAGGTCCTCGGTTAAGGGCTGTCCATCGCCAAAAACAGCCACAAATAAGCCTTGGTGGGGAAACTCCGCCGGGGCATAGGCTAGTTTCATCGGCGAATAGTGGGGGGGCAAGGAAGCCAAAGGAGCGGCCACCGCCGGCGGGTCTTTGATAATTGGGTTACGGTTAACGCCCCGCTCGGAGGAAAACTTTTTATCGGTCAGGGGGGTTGTTCCGGCATAATCCGGCCAGCCATACCAGGCCCCTTCTTCCAGCTTCATGATCCAGTCCGGTGAACTGGTGGCTGCCCTCACCCCTCGATCATCGTAGCCCAGTACACTGGCATAAATATTACCGTCTCGATCTTGGGTTAAGCCGTAGGGATTTCGCAACCCATCGGCGTAGATGGTCAAGGTACCATCTTCGGGATCGAAACGATGGACGGCGGCGCTGGCCGGTACCTGGCCCCTTACTTTTTCGCCTGGTTCTCGGATTTGCCCGAAGCGGGCAAAGGCGCCGGTGGCTTTTGCTGCGGTAGGATCAGTCCGTTTAAGATCAAGAGAGGTGTAGTTTTCCCCGGTGAGGGTAAAATCGCGGGAAGGGATATCGTGAAAGTCCGGATGGCGGTCGGCCCAGGCGTAAACGAAATTATCTGAGCCCACGACGCCGGCGTTGGTGGCACTGCCTTGGCCAAAATAGAGCGCTCCATCAGGGCCGAACAAGAGATCTCCGTTTTGGTGATCGCCCAAGGAAGGCAGGTCGGTGATCAAATCGCGGCGAGTGCCGGTTTGTAAGTCTAGTTCAGTGATCTTCCCCCGTTGAGACACATAAAGGTTGCCGTCCTTATAGATCAGCCCCCCAATGGGCCCTTCAAACTTGCCGGGAACCGGCTCCGGCTTCCCCTTTTTATTTAAGCGCACAATGCGGGCCGCGGTGGTTTTAGGGCCATAGCTGAAACCAGATTCAGCGATGTAAATTACCCCTTTTTCATCCTGGGTCAGGCTGGTGGGGTAGGTTAAGCCCTTGGCAATGAGCCGGGCTTGATAGCCGTTGGGTAAGTCGAGAT
>DATERQ010000069.1:0-3945 GCA_035271345.1 bacterium
GCGGCCGGGGTAGCGACGGCCGTGGAACGGGTTTTGGAGCGGAAATCACTATGACCGAAGGACTAATCTTGGTAAGCGCCTGCCTGAGTGGTAGGCGCTGTCGTTATGACGGGACGGCTGCTTGTTCTAGAGAGGTTAAACAACTGGTAGAACAAGGTAAAGCAGTTCCTTTTTGTCCGGAAACAGCCGGCGGTTTGTCAGTACCGCGACTGCCGGCGGAAATCAAAGGCGGTAGCGGCGGGGATGTGCTTGAAGGCAAAGCCAAAGTTATCAACCTGCTGGGGCAGGATGTAAGTGCTGCCTATGTACGTGGGGCTGAAAAAGGAGTGGAGTTGGCTCGCGGTTTAAGCATCCGGCGTGCTATTCTTAAGGAAAAGAGTCCGGCTTGCGGCGTTCAGGTCATTTATGACGGCAGCTTTAAAAGTTGCCTGGTCAAAGGTGAGGGAGTGATGACAGCGGCACTGAAGGCTATCGGTGTACATGTGGAAGGGAACCGGTGACAGCCGGTTCCCTTAATTTGCCTCTAGAGGAAAGCAAGTGAAAAAAGGATTTTAATCTATCCCTGTCGAAGAAATAGCATCATCGCGATGCAAAAACGGTAAAGCCGACAGGGATGCCTTCATTTAGGGAATAAGCAGCGGACACAGGGAGAGTGACAGCCGGTGATCGAGTTTGAGCGGGTTACCAAAATATATGGTGAATACACCCGTGCTCTTGATAATGTTACCATAAGAATAACAAAGGGGGAGTTTGTATTCTTAGTGGGGCCCAGCGGTGCTGGTAAAAGCACCTTCGCACGTTTGCTGCTCCGGGAGGAGCTGCCCACGAAGGGCCAGATTATTATCGATGGAGTGAATACAGGCAAGCTACGACCACGGGAAATACCATATTTGCGTCGCCGAATTGGCACGGTATTTCAAGATTTCCGCTTATTGCCGGAAAGAACGGTGTCGGAAAATGTAGCTTTTGCTTTACAGGTGGTGGAAGCGCCACGACGAGAGATTTTTCGGCGGGTGCCACAAGTGCTACATTTGGTAGGGTTGGCCCAGAAATCTCGCTCAAGGCCGGCAGAATTGTCTGGTGGCGAACAGCAACGGGCCGCTTTGGCGCGGGCATTGGTGAACAACCCCCCTATTCTGTTAGCTGACGAACCGACGGGGAACTTGGATCCGGAAACGTCGTGGGAAATAATCAAGCTGTTGCTGGAAATTAACCAGCGGGGAACCACTGTGGTGGTGGCTACCCATGCCCAAGAGATTGTAAATAAAGTGCGGCGTCGGGTAGTGGAATTAGAACGAGGGCGGGTAGTGCGCGATCAGGAAAAGGGGGCCTATGGCAATGAAATTTAGCACCTGGGAATTTTATCTGCGGGAAGCCGGCCGGAGCCTGATCAGAAACCGCTTTATGACCTTAGCTTCCATCAGTACAGTGGCTTTGTCCTTGTTGATTCTAGGTGTGTTTTTATTAGGTGCCATTAACCTCAACCACATAGCTTCTACCTTGGAAAGCCAGGTGGAGGTAAGTGCCTACTTGGAGGACGAACTGGAGAAAGAAGAAACACGAGCGATAAAGGAAAGGGTACAAGGACTGGCTGGTGTCCGCGAAGTTAATTTTGTTAGCAAAGAAGAGGCGTTAACACGGTTGAAAGAACAATTTGGCGAGCGTCAAGATTTGTTGGCATCGGTAGAAGAAAACAATCCCCTACGCAATGCCTTGGAGGTACGGGCAGAAACCCCCGATGATGTAAAATCAGTGGTGGCGGAACTAAAAAAACTGCCCGGGGTGGCCAAGGTGAGCTTCAAAGAAGAAATCATCGAGCGTTTGTTTGCCCTGACTAAAGCCATTAGATTAGCAGGGTTGGCAGTAGTAATATTATTGGTGGGGGCAACAATATTCCTGATTTCCAATACCATTAGGCTAACGGTGTTCGCCCGACGCCGGGAAATTAACATTATGAAACTAGTCGGGGCCACCGATTGGTTTATACGTTGGCCTTTTGTGTTGGAAGGTCTTTGTTTAGGTGTGCTGGGAAGCATTCCAGCATTGCTGTTGGTGGTACGGTTTTACCATTGGCTGGCTGCCAGCGTGTATGAAACGCTGCCTTTTATTCCTTTGTTACATCCAGGCAGCGTCTTAAATCGTCTGCAGTTGTTATTACTTGGAATTGGAATTATTGTTGGCACTTTAGGTAGCACCATTTCCATGCGCCGCTTTCTGCGCGTTTGATCGGTTTTAAGGAGGAGTAATTATGCCTAAACAGCATGAAAGCCAAGCTCGGTGTTGGCTTCTAGTATCGGTCTGGCTAATCTGTCTGCTGACTTTTAGTTCAGTTATGGTCCCTGGTTCGGGCCTGGCCAATGCTTTGGAAGAAAAGCAGCATGAACTGCGCGAAATTGAAAGGGAAAAAGCGGCTACTTCGCAAGAATTAGAGCAAGTCAAAATCCAGGAACGAAATCTCACCGGAGAGCTTAATGAACTGGACCGACAACTACAGCAGGCCGAAAATGAGCTGGCGGTATTAAACCAAAGGATGCAGGATACTGAACAAAGCCTGCGCCAGACTGAAGCTCAGTTGGAACTAACGACGGCGGAGCTGGAAGAACAGACGGCTATCTTGGGGGAACGACTGCGGGCTATGCAAGAAAACGGATCGGTAAGTTACATAGAGCTACTGCTGTCTTCCGGTGATTTTAGCGATCTACTAAATAGGTTCGATATGTTAAAAGAAATTATAGCCCAAGATGTTGCTTTAATGGAAAGCATCGAAGTAAAGCGGGCGGAAATTGAGGCCCAAAAACAGGTGCTGGAAAAAAAGCGGGCCGAGCTATTTGCGCTTCAAGGCTCGGTACGGACCAAAAAACAAACAATAGAATCCAGAAGCCAGGAGCGGGGACAAGTATTGGCTTTAATCAAAAACGATAAGAAAGCTTGTGAAAAAGCGCTGGCTGAACTAGAACGTACATCGAGGGAACTGGAACTGGCTATCCGGCGTCTGCAATCGCCTGATGATCCCACCTCGCTGGTACGTGGTAAAGGAGCCATGGCTTGGCCAACAGACGGCCCGATAACGTCTTATTTTGGCTACCGCCTTCACCCCATTGCCGGGGTTAGGAAACTACATACCGGTCTAGATATTGGAGCCCCCCACGGCCAGGCGGTGGTGGCGGCTGCAGACGGCAAGGTAATTATGTCGGACTGGTACGGCGGTTATGGGCAGGCAGTGGTGATTGACCACGGTGGTGGTATTTCAACCCTCTATGGACACAACTCTGCCTTATTGGTGAGTGTAGGTCAAACAGTTTTGCGAGGAGAAACAATCGCCAAAATAGGCAGCACCGGGGTTTCCACCGGTCCACACTGCCACTTTGAAGTGCGGGTTAACGGCATCCCAGAAGACCCTCTGGGATGGTTATGAATTATTTATTACAAATCGGTTACAAAAAGAAGGGATTTCAGTTTCTTAGGTAGAATACTTGCTACACAGAACATTCATAGGGAGGGGTTCTTATGTTAACCAAGAAACGTAAAGGGTTCTTACTGTTTCTGGCTATGTTTTTAGTGTTGGCTTTAGTGGCAGGCTGCACACCGCCAGCGGCGGACAATGGCGACGAGGACGAAGAGGAAGTAGCAGGTGATGTGTTTATAAGTATTGCTACCGGAGGAACCGCTGGGGTTTATTATCCTTTGGGGGCAGCAGTTGCCGATATTTTGAACAGAAATGTCCCAGGTGCTAACGCTACTTCCCAAAGTACAGGCGCTTCTGTGGCCAACATCAACATGCTGAAAGATGGAGAAGTTGAACTGGCATTTATCCAAAACGACATCACTTATTATGCCGCTTACGGGGAAGAGATGTTTGAAGATGAGAAAGTAGACGGGCTTTACGGTATTTCTACTATCTATCCGGAAACCATTCAAATTGTCACTTTAGCCAAAACCGGCATT
>DATERQ010000070.1:0-5957 GCA_035271345.1 bacterium
CCCCGCCAATATTACCGGTATTAAAGCTTGCCAGTCCCTATTGCCCAACGTACCTCAAATAGCCGTATTTGACACAGCATTCCATCAGACGATGCCCGAACAGGCTTATATTTATGGTGTGCCCTATAAATACTATGAACAATATGATGTTCGTCGCTATGGTTTTCATGGCACATCTCATCAATATGTGTCCCTCCGAGCGGCGAAATTACTAGGGCGCCCACTAAAAGAGACTAAAGTGGTGACCTGCCATTTGGGCAATGGTTGTAGCATCAGTGCTGTTAATGGCGGCATATCCGTGGATACTTCACTTGGCTTTGGTACTATTTCGGGAGTTATCATGGGAACTCGACCTGGTGATGTGGATCCCGCGGTAATCCCATTCCTGATGGAACAGGAAGACATTTCCCCGGCCGAGATGAGAAATATTTTATATAAACAAAGCGGTTTGCACGGTATCTCCGGGGTCTCGGCTGATGTAAGAGATGTTGAAGAGGCAGCAGAGGCTGGGAACAAAAGAGCGCGGCTAGCTTTGGATATGCTGTGCTATCACACCCGAAAGTATATTGGTGCTTATGCAACGGCTATGGGTGGCCTTGATGCCATTGTGTTCACGGCCGGCATTGGCGAAAACAGTGCCACCGTCAGATCGCAAGTATGTCAGGGCCTGGAATTTTTAGGGGCCAAGATGGATCCGAAAAAGAATGCCATCAGAGGAAAAGAAGTAGATGTGAGCACAGATGATGCCACTGTTCGGATTTTGGTTATACCTACTAACGAAGAGCTCATGATAGCCCAGGACACTGCGACAATCGTAGGCAAAAAGACCGATTGACAGGCTTGGCTGGAGAAAGTATAATACCCATGTTAAGCAGGTGAGATACGTGAAGGTGGACATCAGTTCCATACGATATACCAAGGGTGGCAGCCTGCAGGCTTCTGTGTCCAAGAAGTTTAAACCCTTTGAATGGGCCGGTGAGGAAATCCTATTCCAACAGCCGGTCACAGCAGAGCTAGGGTTTACCAATACGGGTACACTCATTCTGGCCGAGGGTTATATTAAAGCCATCATTATGGTTGCCTGTAGCCGTTGTTTGGAACCGTTCAACCTGGATCTCCAGGCGCCCTTTCGGATAGGATATGTGGGGGATCCAATAAAAGATTTGGATTTAGCGGAAGAGGATATGGAGATTCGCGCATTTAAGGGAAAAGTTATTGATGTGGCGCCGGATGTTGAAGAAACCATACTCCTTTCCCTACCGATGAAGTTTCTCTGCCGTAACGATTGCCGAGGAATGTGTCCCCAGTGCGGTCAGAATCTAAACGAAGCGGCATGCCATTGTAAGGAGGATTATATTGACCCGCGGCTGGCTACCTTGCGTGATTTCATCAAATAACAACGAACAGGGGGTGCTCCCATGGCCTTACCAAAACAAAAACTATCTCGCAGCCGTACCCGTCGGCGCCGAGCAAAGTGGAAGTTATCTTTGCCGGGTTTAGTCGAATGCCCCCAGTGCTATGAGTACACAATTCCGCACCGGGTCTGCCCTTCTTGTGGGTATTATGATGGGAAGCAAATTGTTAAAAAAGAAACTGACTAGGTAAAATGCAAGATGCGTAGGAAGAGGCGTTTTTTTGAGTCCGAGAAAGCGTCTCTTTTCTATTTTCGGTATTTATAGCTTGCGTTGGAAGGAGTAACAGGCTATACTAGATACTAATATTACCTACATATGATACTAGGACATAAGGGTAGGTGGTGAAGATGTCGAAAGAGCACGAAGGGCTCACAAAGCCACAGCGACTTGAAGCTGTAAGAGAAGCGATTGCAGATAATCCGTTTATTACTGACGAAATGTTAGCTTCGCGGTTTCTAGTAAGTGCTCAAACGGTGCGCCTGGATCGCCTGCAACTTGGCATTCCCGAAGTGCGGACGCGTACTCGGCGAGTGGCCGAAGGAGCCTACCGCAAGCTCAGATCCCTCAGCGGCAGAGAAATTATAGGTGACCTCTATGAATTGGAACGCGGAGTACGGGCTTTATCAGTTCTTGAAACTTCAGTTGATATGGTGTTTGAAAAATCTAAGGTTGTACGGGGACACTTCATGTTTGCCCAAGCAGAGTCACTGGCACTGGCGGTAATCGATGCTGAAGCGGCAGTTACCGGTGTGGCTAATATTAAATACAAACATCCTGTGGGCGTAAGGGAAAGACTGTTTGCCCATGCGGAAGTGACACGGCAACGTCAGAATAAATATTTTGTTACCGTGCGGACCTATGAAAGCAATCGAGAGGTGTTCCGGGCCAAATTTATCATGGTATCTCTTAATCCAGAGGGGGCAAACAGAATATGAATATAGCTGTGGATGCCATGGGTGGTGACTGGGCACCAATGGAAGTGGTAAAAGGGGCAATCCAAGCGGCCAAGACTACCGATGTGAACATTTTGTTGGTGGGCAATCCTGAAGAAATTGTGGCTTTGGAACCGGACATAGATAATTATGCACCGGCGCTTCAAATTGTGGCGGCTAGTGATAAAGTGGAAATGACCGACAAACCAGCATTTGCGCTACGGCATAAAAGGGAGAGCTCCTTAGCGGTAGCTGCGTCCTTGGTTAGAGATGGTGATGCCAGTGCCCTGGTTTCGGCTGGTAACACCGGTGCTACCATGGCTTTTTCCCTTCGTAATTTCGGCCGCTTACCAGGGGTAAATCGTCCTGGCATCGCAATTCCCCTGCCTACGGCTTCAGGTTTTTGTATTCTTATCGATGGTGGGGCTAATTTGACAGTAAAACCGCAATATTTGCTTCAGTTTGCCCAGATGGGGAGCCTATATGTGCAGTGTGTTCACGGTCGCAACAACCCTGTAGTAGCCCTCCTCAATGTAGGCCCGGAACCGGATAAAGGAACCCCATTGCTGCAAGAAGCCTACGAGCTACTTAACGGTTCTGAACTCAATTTTAAGGGGAATATTGAAAGCAGCGATATTTTATCCGGGGCTGCTGATGTTGTAGTTACCGATGGGCTAAGCGGCAACTTACTATTAAAGTTTGCTGAGGGGCTGGGTTCTAGCCTAATGGATATGCTTAAATCAGAAATTGAACATAGTGGGCTTGGGGTTAAGATAGGTGCTTTACTTACGCGTCCTGTTCTTAAAGCTTTAAAAAAGCGCATGGATCCTGATGAATACGGAGGTGCCTTGTTGTTGGGGTTGAAACACCCGACGGTGATTTGCCACGGTTCATCTCAGGCGCCGGCTATTTTTAATGGTATTCGCGTGGCCCAAGATGCGTTGTTCCAAAATATAACTGGAAAAATCACTGCGCTGTTGCAAACACAACCGGAAGAAAGCAGGGAACAACAATGAGCCTACAACGGGGAGTATCTATAATCGGCTGGGGTAGCACTTTACCTAACCAGGTGGTATCAAACCAAGACCTGGAACAAAGGGTGAATACGTCTGATGAATGGATTAGAACGCGCACTGGTATTTTAGAACGCAGGGTGGCCGAGCCGACGAAAGCAGCATCCGATTTGGCTATTACAGCTTCCGAGGCAGCCCTTAGGCGGGCAAATATAAATGCCCGGCAGTTGGATCTTGTCATAGTAGCTACAGTGACCCCCGATATGCTTTTCCCGGCTACAGCCTGTTTGGTCCAAGACAAATTAGGGGCTAATAGAGCCGGTGCTTTTGATTTGGAAGCCGGCTGCACTGGCTTCTTGTATGGCATATCGGTGGGGCGCGAATTTGTGCGGACCGGTACTTATGATCATGTGTTGGTTGTAGGAGTCGATATTTTGTCGCGTATTACAAACTGGGAAGACCGCAATACCTGCGTACTCTTTGGTGATGGAGCTGCAGCAGTGGTTTTAGGGGCTGGGCCAGTGGGAGAGGGAATTTTGTCCACTTATTTGGGTTCAGACGGCGCTGGAGGGGAGTTTCTCTATGTGCCGGCAGGGGGTTCCCGCCGGCCAATTAATCGGGAAGCATTGGAACAAGGGCTGCAATATACACACATGAAAGGCCCAGAAGTGTTTAAGTTTGCGGTACGAATCATGGCCATGGCTACGCTGGAAGCATTAAATAAAGCCGGATTGGGGTTAGAAGATGTAGACTATCTAATACCCCATCAAGCGAACCAGCGTATTATCGACGCCGCTAGCAGGAGACTGCTTATACCTACAGAGCGAGTTTTGATTAACCTGGACCGCTATGGCAACATGTCCTCAGCCTCTATTCCAGTTGCCTTAGCCGAGGCGGCTGATGCTGGGCGGTTTCAACCGGGAGATGTACTGGTTTTAGTGGGTTTTGGAGCGGGCTTAACTTGGGGAGCCAATGTTGTTAAATGGTCATCTGGTAGTGGCTTGTCCGAGAAGGACCCGTAAGAACGCGACTATATAAACGATGGGGAGATGGTAAGTTGCACACAAAAATATGCCAGTTATTTGATATAAAGTACCCTATTCTACAGGGTGGCATGGCGTGGGTGGCTACTGCAAAATTAGCTGCTGCGGTATCCAATGCCGGTGGACTGGGGATCCTAGGGGCTGGTAGTATGCCCGGCAAACTATTAAGAGCGGAAATCAAAAAGTGCAAGGACCTAACAGAGAAGCCATTTGGGGTTAACATATACTATCTTTCACCATCAGTGCGCGAGATTGTGGAAGTTGTAATCGAAGAGAAAGTGCCGGTGGTGACCACCGGGGCTGGCAATCCCGGCAAGGACTTGCCACAGTTTAAAGCCTGCGGCATGAAAGTTGTGCCAGTAATATCCTCAGTGGCTTTGGCTAAACGCCTGGTCCGCGCTGGCGCCGATGCTATCATTGCCGAAGGGATGGAATGTGGAGGCCACGTTGGGGTGACAACTAGCATGGCCTTGTTACCTCAGGTAGTTTCGGCTGTAGACGTACCTGTAATTGCCGCCGGAGGTGTTGCTGATGGCCGCGGATTAGCGGCAGTGTTAGCATTGGGGGCCCAGGGTGTGCAAATGGGTACTAGGTTTGTCGCCAGTGTCGAATGTGAAGTTCACGATAACTACAAACAGGCCCTTATAAAAGCAAAAGATCGTTCCACTGTAACTACTGGTGCTAGCATAGGGCATCCAGTGCGGGTGTTAAAGAATAAGCTGGCCCGTGAATTTGCACGTTTGGAACAGCTTGGGGCTAGCACTGCTCAGTTGGAACAGTTAGGAACAGGCCGTCTGCGGGCTGCGGTACAGATTGGGGATATAGAAAACGGTTCTGTCATGAGCGGACAAATCGCTGGCTTAATTCAAGAGATACTGCCTGCCAATGAGATTATAGTTGGCATAGTCGACGAGGCTCGCACCATATTACAGCAGCTTGGGCGGCAAATGTCAGCAGGAAAGCAAGCACTTGAGCTGATGGAGGTGTAAACATGGGCTTAAATCGGATAGCTTTGCTGTTCCCCGGGCAAGGAGCACAGTATGTGGGGATGGGAAGGGATTTAGTCCATCATTACCATGCTGCTCGCAGAGTATTCGCCACCGCAGATGATGCCCTGGGTTTTTCCATCAGTGATCTTTGTTTTAATGGCCCTGAAGAGAGGCTGATATTGACTCAGATTACCCAACCAGCCATCACCGCTGTTAGTATGGCTTGTTGGGCAGTGTTAGCAGAGCACGGAATAGAACCCCGAGTTGCTGCTGGCCTGAGCCTAGGCGAATATGGGGCATTAGTGGCTGCCGGCAGTTTTGATTTGCGTACTGCAGTATGGTTAGTTCATGAACGTGGCCGTTTGATGGAAGAAGCGGTGCCGGCCGGTGAAGGAGGCATGGGTGCCATTCTTGGTTTGTCAGCCCCAGAGGTGGACCAAATATGCCAATCAGTGGCTAGAGGCGGTCATGTGAAAGCAGCTAACTACAATTGCCCCGGTCAAGTTGTGATTGCCGGTCATTCCGAAGCGGTGGCAGTGGCTGGCGATTTGGCCGTGGCCAAGGG
>DATERQ010000071.1:0-6904 GCA_035271345.1 bacterium
CTATTATAATAAGGGCTGGTCTTTATAATGAATCAGCTACTGGCCCAGGCCGCCCTCTAGTTTCCAAAGTGGTGCGCCATTAGATTAGCCACAGCCAGTGAGTTTAGTTTTGTTTCAGCACTATCACTTCTAGAAGTAACAACGAGAGGGGCTTGGGTGCCGATGACTACTGCGGCTGCTTTGGCGTGAGCGAAATGAACTAAGGTTTTATGAATTACATTGCCGGTTTTCATATCAGGCACCAGCAATATATCGACCTTGCCAGCTACAGGGCTGGTAATTCCCTTGTGTTGGGCCGCAGCTTCCGAAATTGCGTTATCCAATGCTAGTGGTCCGTCTATCACAGCGCCGGTTATCTCGCCACGATCAGCCATCTTGGTTAAAGCAGCCGCATCCATGGTCTCTGGCATATCGGGGTTTACCAATTCCAAAGCGCATACAACGGCTGCGTTCGGTTTCGCTATGCCTAAGGCTTGAACAAAACGGACCGCGTTTTCAAGGATGCTTTTTTTCTGCTTAAGATCCGGTGTGATGTTTATAGCACAGTCTGTTATAGTCAGAAGCTTGCCTTTATCCTGCCATTCGAAAACACTAGCCTGGCTAATTAATTGTCCAGTTCGGAGCCCCGTCTCACGGTCCAGAACGGGGCGCAAAAAGGTGGAAGTTTGGAGTAGGCCTTTCATTAGTACATCGGCTTCCCCCGTTTTTACCAACGCCACCGCTTTCTGGGCACATTCGCTTGGGCTGGAAGCAGGGACAATGATGTAAGCAGCAGGATCCTGGTTATGATCTGCCAACAAATCGAAAATAGCGTCTGGATTTCCTACTAAAACTCCTTTAGTTATGCCAGCGGCTTGGGCTTGCACAATGGCTGCAAGAACCTTAGGGTCTGCTGCTTGGGCTACTGCTACGCGGACCGGCCCTAAAGCTTGAGCCCGTGCAATTACCTGTTGAAAGTCTTTCAATACAATATCCCTCCACAAAAAAACATACCCAAATAATGCTAAGCCCTTAATAGAGCCCAACGGCCTTGATTGAATTCTATTTTTAGTAGCCTTTTTCCTGCTAAAAACATAACAACATCCTCGGGCTAAGATATTCTGGACTCTCAATCGCTGTTGACCGGATCCCGCGCCCGCTGTACAATAAACCTGAAGAGTGAAGAGTTAATTTTGGCCAGCATAATAGCAAACTTAAGGTGGGTAATACATGAACATTGTTCAAACTATCGTACTAGGTGTTGTTCAGGGACTAGCGGAATTCCTACCCATTTCCAGTTCAGCTCATTTAGTATTAGTACCTTGGCTTTTTTCTTGGCCGGATCACAGCCTAGCCTTCGATGTAGCATTACACTTAGGGACGATGGTGGCAATAATGGCTTACTTCTGGCGGAGGCTTCTGCAAGTGGCCATTTCAGGGTTGACCGAACCCCGAAGCCAAAATGGCCGGTTTTTTTGGTATTTAGTGGTGGCCACAATTCCAGGTGTAGTCCTAGGCTTGTTATTTGAAGAACAAGCGGAGACTATTTTTAGAAGCCCCGTTCTTATTGCCTTGATGTTGGCTCTAATGGGCCTTGCCCTCTGGGGTGCTGACAGGAAAGGAGAAAAAATAAAGGCCATAGAAGACATATCATTGTTGGACAGTATTTTGATTGGGGTTTCCCAAGGTATGGCTATAGTACCTGGGGTTTCCCGATCGGGGATTACCATGGCTGCGGGTTTGGTGATGGGTTTAGGGCGGGAATCGGCAGCACGCTTTTCGTTTTTCCTGTCGGTGCCAATAATAGCCGGGGCCGGTTTGTACCAACTAAAGAATTTTACCCGGGCAGCTTTCGATGGCTCATTCATATTAGGTATAGTGGTGGCGGCAGTAGTAGGTTATTTGGCCATCCATTTTTTGCTGCAATATTTGCGACGGGGTAGTTATCTGGTGTTTGCTCTCTACCGCCTTGCTTTGGCAGCAGTTGTGTTTGTTTTAATCATTTTACGCCGGGGCTAAGGGGAAGGGTTTTAGGAATTATTATAGTAAATGCAAGAATGATGAATGCGTAAAACAAAAATCTTATTGGAGGTGATTGCAATACGTGCATTAATACAGGAGTTCATAACAGAATATGCTGCCTTATATCCGCAGAAACAAAGCACCGATACCACATGGCAAACACCACTGGTCTCATATGCTGATGCCGCCGATTCTATGTTTAAGGAGCTCAAGCGCTTAGTTAGTTTTTCCCACGCAATGCCAGCAGATTTGTTGCCTGGGGCAAGATCGATTATCGCTTACTTTTTGCCCTTCGAGCCATCGATACCCGAAAGCAATGTTGTTGGACGCGAAAGCTCAGATTCTTGGGCAATGGCTTATGTGGAAACAAACAACTTAATTGCTGACCTAAATAAAGCCTTGGCCCAAGAATTGGAACAGCAGGGTTATAAGGTTGCCGTACTGCCGGCCACCCATGATTTTGACCGGGTGAGGCTTATTAGCAATTGGTCTCATCGACATGTAGCCTACATTGCTGGATTAGGTAAATTTGGGCTGAACAATATGCTAATTACCGCCAAGGGATGTTGCGGACGGATAGGTACTCTTGTGACCGATATACCGTTAAAAGCTACTCTACGCCCGAAAGGCGAGTATTGTCTTTATAAAGTGGATGGAAGTTGCGGGGTGTGCGTGGATCGTTGTGTAAACAATGCTTTATTTCCGGAGTTGTTTGACAGACAGCGATGCTGGGCCATGTGCCAGGAAAATGCGGTTCGGTTCCGTCACATGGGCCCGGCCAGCGTGTGTGGCAAGTGCTTGGTTGGGCTGCCGTGTTCTCATGCAAACCCAATGGCTTCTTCTTAGACCGGTTCCAAAGGCAAGCCAGACTTTAATTTAAGCCGGCTTGTTATTGCCGACCTTTGTACCGCCTTCGGTGGGGTTGACCCGGGCCGCAATTTTTCTGTGTTGGCTGGTTCTAGACAGCAAAGTAGTTCGAAAGATTAGGAGGGCATTACGCGATGCTGTATGTTCCCAATGATAACCATGATTGCTTTTACAATATGGCGATGGAGGAGTACATATTTTTCAATATGAATCCAACGGAAACTTACATTTTATTATGGCAAAACGACCCCACCATTGTGGTCGGTCGCTTTCAAAACACCGTTGAAGAGGTGAACAGAGATTACATAATGGATCAAGGGATCAAGGTGGTGCGCCGTCTCTCTGGCGGAGGTGCTGTTTATCATGACCGAGGGAACCTAAACTTTACTTTTATTGAGCCACGAACCCCGGGAAAGGATACAGCTTTCGAGTTTTTTACCGAACCGGTAATTGCAGCATTAAAGGAACTAGGCCTAGATGCTGCTTTTAGTAGCCGCAATGATATAACGGTAGGCGATAAAAAAATATCGGGCAATGCCCAATACATGACTTCTAGCCGTGTTCTTCATCATGGGACACTATTGGTGGATACTGATTTTAGTATTCTGGCTCAAGCTCTTCAGGTAAATCCAGCTAAAATTGCTTCCAAAGGCATTAAATCGGTGCGTAGCCGGGTGGGTAATATTGCTGATTTCTTTTCAGAACCACCGGGTATAAATGAGCTTAAACGACACCTTTTAAAACACATATTTCGAGAACAACCTGTGCGAACCTATTTTTTATCCGCAAGCGATAAGAAAGCAATCTGCCGTCTAGCCCGAGAAAAGTATGCCACGTGGGATTGGGTTTGGGGACGATCACCGAAATACAATTTTCGAAATGGTAAGCGCTTTGGTGCTGGGCAGATAGAAATCCGGTTGGATGTCCAGCAGGGTAGAATCTACCAGGCAAAAATATACGGTGACTTTTTTGGACATCGAGATTTGTCCGAGATTGAACAGCAATTATGCGGTCTTAGATTTGAACCGGCGGATATAGAAGCTATGTTGTCTGCCCTACCGTTAACCGAGTATTTTGGGCCAGTCTCATTAGACGAGCTGATGTCTTTGTTTCGGGCTTGTTGACGGAGGACTATTTTGGAAGGTGCGCGGATTGGTTCTGTGGGCTGGGTTAGATTCATTGCTCTTTATCGTTTATATTGCAGGAGCATTAGTGAGATGATCCTAATATGATATTACGATGCAGGCTATACAAACGGTAAGGAGGAGAAAATGTGATTGGCCATGGGCATATTAAAAAGGTATTTCCCGGTTCCAATACTGCCGAAGGATACTATTCTTTTTATGATTACATTATCACTCCTGACGCTAATAGGGTTTTTATCATCAAAGGTGGCCCCGGTGTGGGAAAATCAACATTTATGCGTTCTATTGCTGAATCGTTGTTACAACAAGGCTTTGATGTGGAGTTGCATTGCTGTTCATCCGATAATGGTTCCTTGGACGGCATCGTTTTCCCCCAGCTAGGAGTCGGTATTGTCGATGGCATGGCACCACATGTGCTGGATCCCCGTCTCCCCGGGGCGGTGGATGAAATCGTCTATTTTGGTGACTATTGGAATGAGGATAAAATTCGTGCCCACAAACGAGAATTGAAAAATCTCAATAAGGAAGTGGCTCGTACTTTTACCCGGGCCTATCGTTTTTTAAAAGCGGCCCAAATCATATACCGTGATTGGGAAGAAGCTAATACGGAAGGAATGAATTTTGGTTGGGTAAACCAACAGACTAGGACCATCATTGATCGTATCCTTGGTGGTAAGCCTGTGGCTGCCCAGGTTGGTTATGACCGCCATTTGTTTGCCCGGGCTATCACGCCAGACGGTATCGTAAACCATTTGGATACTATTATTGGGACGTGCAGAAACAAATATGTGATAGCCGGAAAACCTGGCACCGGCAAATCGGCCTTGTTGGCCAAAGTAGGGCAGGCGGCATTGGAGCGGGGTTATTTTGTTGAATTATATCACTGTCCTTTAAACCCTGGTAAAGTGGAACACATAGTCATTCCTGAATTGGATGTGGCCTTGACTAAGTCCATCGAACCCCATATATATAAGGCTACCTGTGATGATATAATGATCAGCATGGACGAAGGGTTAAGCCCGGCTGTGGCCAAGAAGTATGGTAATATTATAGCTGAAAATAAGGAAACATTTTTCGCTTTATTCAATCGCGCCATCGGCTTTATTAGCGATGCTAAAGATATCCATTTGCAACTTGAGCAATACTATGCTCCCTATATGGATTTTGATGCCCTGGCCAAACTTAGGGGTCAGATTCTGAAACAGATTTTGCAAATAGCTAGCGCAAATAGGCATAAGAAAGGGAAACAGCCCAGGATGTTAGAGGGTTTATGAGCTATTCTTTCCGGAAGGGGGATGAGGGTGGGCCAGATAAAAGAACCAAAGAGAGTTACCCCTGTGGCCAGTGTTTTCACGGGCAATGAGACCCTATTTGCTGCTATTGAAGCAGTGTTAACAAGCCGTTTAGGGTTGTGCATTTACAAAAGTGAACGGTTGCCCTTTGTGCATACTACCTATTATGAAGCAGAAATGGGGCCGAATCTCACCCGGATCATATTTGCTTTTGAAGCTTTAATTGATCCGGGTCGGCTTCCGGCTTTAAAAAATTGGAGTAACCGGCTTGAAGATAACTGGAGGACGGATGGACGTCGCCAGGTAAATATCGATTTAGGATATGTAAGCCTGGCCAAAGTGGTTTTGGCTACAACCAAAGATCATGCCCACCGCTTGTACTTAGGCGAAGGAATCTTTGGGGAGGTTACACTTTATTATTGTGGCGGTGAGTTTCAAGCATGGCCCTGGACCTATCCTGACTATGCTAGTCCTAGCTATCGAAAACTATTCAACACCGTTAGAAGTTTGCATCGGCGGCAGATCAAAGTATTGGAATCGCAAATATGAGTCTGATAAGACGGCCACGGTTGGTAATAAAAAGTGGTTCTAACCGCCAGGTAAGCAAATATTTGTTCGGGGTTCAAGGTTATTTGGATCCACACCAGGATTTAATGCCAATATGTCAGCGATAGAAACGCCGCTGGCTTCGGCTATTTTGTGTAGTGTATCTCCTGATTCCACCACCCAAAAAAGGCCACTGGGGCACGGCGGTATCTCTGGCGGGACAATTGCCCCCGAGGGCAGGCATATTTTTTGCCCGATTCGGAGATTTAAAGGGTCCACCGAAGGATTTGCCATTAGCAGATCAGCTAGATTAATTTCTACTGTATGGGCGATATGATAGAGTGTGTCCCCTGGGGCGACTATCCAAAAAACACCACTGGGGCATTCCGAGTCCAGATTAAAATCGCTACCGCTGGGGATAATGATTTCTTGCCCAGGCACGATATTGTCGGGGTCCAAAGTGGGGTTTGCAGTTAATAAAAAAGAAATGGGTACCCGTTCTGCCATGGCAATTTCATATAGGGTATCACCGGGCTGCACATACCATGTTCTCATCTGCATATTCTCCTTTTATCATCAGCATATGCTGTCTTGTGGAGAATGGCTAAGGTTATCTCAATGCTGCTGCCACTTTTTTAGGTATAACACCAGAGGAATGCCTATTCCCAAGACTACTACCGCCTCGCTAAAGGCAACGCTGGTAGCAGTGACCCAATAGGGCAGATTAGCCAACAAGCGCAAATAGGCACTCACAACAAGGGCGTTAAGCACAATAGGGGATAAATAGCCGACAATATGCCAGCGAAAGCGGTAAGTTATATAAGCGGCCAGCAAGCTAGTTAAACTACCCAGGACCACGTCTGTTAACCCGGCCGGGCTAAACAAGTTGGCGATAAAACAGCCTATTCCCACTCCCCAAATCGCTTCTGGAAATAACATGGGCAGCAATGTTAAAGCTTCCGCCAGCCGAAACTGAGCAGGTAAAAAGCTAATGGCTTGGAAAACATAAGTCAGTGCTACGTATAAGGTTGCGATTAGGGCAACACGTACTAA
>DATERQ010000072.1:0-15387 GCA_035271345.1 bacterium
ATTGAAGATAGCTCAGATAACAGAACTCGTTTCATTATGTTGGGGCAAAGGATGCCACCAGGCACCGGGCATGATCGGACTTCCCTCGCCTTGACCCCTACGGATGGGCCTGGAGGCCTGCATCTGGTTTTAGGCGCATTCGCTGTTTGCAGTGTTAATGTGATTAAAGTGGAATCCCGCCCGGCGAAAAATGGGTTAGGGAACTGCATCTTCTGGCTGGACATCCAGGGCCACCGCCGGGATCCACTTGTTGCCCAAGCCTTGGCTGTGGTTAAATCCCAGTGCACCTTTTTTAAGTTTCTCGGTTCTTACCCCCGGTGGGGTATGGGTTTAACAGAGGAAAAAGGGCATACCATGGTGGAAAAAATATTTTAACAGCAAAGATCGAGAAAAAGTAAGAATGGCTGCGGTCTTACAGAGAGCCACCGGTGGTGAAAGGTGCAGGCAAAGCCTTCCGAAGTACTTCTCGAGAGCTGCGCACTGGAAAGAACACAGGGGGACGGTCCGAAGAACACAGGGGGACGGTCCTACTGTGTCATTAGGATTGCTGAGGAAGGTGAGACGGAACACAGGGGGACGGTCCTACTGTGTCATTAGGATTGCTGAGGAAGGTGAGATAACACAAGGGGTCACTCCAGACCGTCCCCTTGTATTCCTTTGCCCCTAAAGGTCAGGAAATGTCAGCACAGTAGGACCGTCCCCCTGTGTTATGCCCCTGTGTTATGAGTCCATGGCTATAGATATTCTATTTGAATTGATTGAAAAAGGTAGATATAATTTGGTCTGGTCGTTTATACTAGAGTATGAAAATAGCAGGAATCCTTCTTTAAAAAGAAGGCTCCATATAAATTCAATCTCCACTTTGTGTAGTGAAATCATTAAGCCTGATGCTGAAATTAAATCAATGGCGAGGGCTATTGTGGAATCCTCTAACGCAAAGGATAAAGATGCACTGCATTTGGCATCGGCTATATATGGGGGTTGCAATTATTTTATAACCTGCGATGATAGGTTTATAAGAACCGTGGAAAGAAATAGAAAACCCATGGAAGATGTAATAAGTAAAATTAAGCTTTATAATCCCATAGACTTCCTCGGAAAGGAGATGGATATAAATGTTGTTGAATGAAAAAAGCAACTTCACTGATAGGGAAATAATTGAAAAGGGCTCCAGGGCACTGATAAAGGAGTTAGGCTATTCCGGGTTTTTAAGGTTTATTCGCCACTCTGAGAGAATTGGCAAGGAAGATTACTTGAAACTAGAAGATGAAATCTTTAGCGATATGTCTTTAGATGAAATATATGATAAGGCCAAGGAGCATTGGGGCAGTAAAGGCCAATAAACTGTTGGCTAATTTGAAAACATAACTTTATATTTGAAGAGGCATCTGTTAAGCAGGTGCTTTTTTTATGCCCAAAAGGTGGTGAGATGATGGCAAAGGAAATTGGGCAACTTAATGTAAAAATAGATTTAGACTCTACTGGTTTTCAAAACGGCATAAGTAGCCTAAACCGGGAAATGAGAAAGATCCAATCAGGGTTTAGGCTGGCCTCTAGTGAAATGGGGAAGCATGGGAAAGAACTAGATGGCTTAAAGCTAAGGTCTGACTGCCTAACATGCGTTTTTTGTTCCTTGAAGCTGGCTAGCCGAAGGTGGTTTAAAGTATTAAGAGGGATACTGTCAATGGTCATTTGAAAATCGGCATCTTCGGTCACTAGAAAGTCGTCGTTTTTGGCCACTAAAAGTCGTCAACTAGATTATTCCAGCCTACATCTCACCCCCTCCACTGGTGGTTCTTGGTGGTACCAAGCGGTTTCGGATCCGATAACTATCACCGCGTAGCGTAATCACATGGGCATGGTGGAGTAGCCGATCAAGAACTGCCGCAGCGGTGCTGGGACTGGCAAACAGTAGTACAGGGATATGCACCCTGGAAATCGAAGAAGATCTCACCGCCCTGCGCGAGCGAGTATAAATACTCAAGAGGAGAGATCCTCCATGGCAATAATTGAAATGGAATCAGAGCCCGAAAAAGATATGAGCAGTTCCTTACCGGTTGCAGTGCCGAAGGGAATGTTAGCCCTGTGCTTTCAGGAAGCCTGCTGGCAGCAGTTTTGAAAGGTTGGATAACATTCCATCCCTCCGAAGCGGCACTGGATCATTAGCTTGCCTTTTGAAAAGAATTGCAAGTTACGGGGGTAGTATTTAGTTTTATTAAATAAGTTTCGGTTCGCAAATGGCGGAAGCCGGGATGATTCTTCCATCCTACAGTAGGTTGACACCGTAGAACGGGCAGGAAACCTGCCTTCGGGCGGGGAATAATATTATAACAGCAGTTAGGTATATTCCGGCCTTTCCAGATCCTTGTTAAAAGGGGAAGAACCACGGGTGGTAAAGTTTGACACAGCAGAGGAAGAGAAACAATATTTAGCAGTCAATATCCGGGAAAAACCCTTCCGCGAACCTATAGCTTCCATGAAATCCCTAGGAGGTTCGCGGCCCAAAAAAACCAAAAAATATCGGGGTTCGCGGAAATGCACTTTTAAACCCAATCGCCATCAGCATTTCACACCCCTACAGTCGCCCCCCGTGTATACCTGCCAAAGGTTACGTCCCCGTAGCTGGTGAACAAGGAATAAATATAATGAATTTATCGAGAAGGTTGAAGCCACCTATCCAGAGGGAAGTGAGATGGTAATGACTCTAGCACAACTATTTAGGGAAGAAGGAAGAGAAAAGGGCCTTTTGGAGGGTATGGAAAGAGGTATTGAAAAAGGTAAAACGGAGGCCCTTTTTAGAACTGCCTTAAAACTGCTCACAAAGAAATTTGGTTTTATTCCGGGGGAACTCAAGACGAGGATATCGGAATCAGACCCATCAACACTAGATGTTATGATAGATGGCATTTTAGATTATAAAAGCCTAGAGGATGTAAAAAGATATCTTCAATAATGAGGATTGCTGAGGAAGGTGAGATAACACAAGGGGTTACTCCAGACCGTCCCCTTGTGTTCCTTTGTCCCTAAAGGTCAGGAAATGTCAGCACAGTAGGACCGTCCCCCTGTGTTTGTGCCGCTTTTGGGGCAAAAGTGTGCCTTAGAAATCATAAATCTATGGTTCAAGGGCTCTAGTAGCTCTATGCAAACGATAAAAAGGGGGACATCGCAAATAGCTCAAGCCCCGTTGCGGTTGACAGCTGGGAATGGGGATAATATAATGGGAGAAATATTTTAAAAGCGAAGATCAGGAAAAAGTAAGAATGGTTATGGCCTTACAGAGAGCTACCGGTGGTGAAAGGTGCAGGCAAAGCCTTCCGAAGTACTTCTTGAGAGCTGCGCACTGAAAGGATCGATCCCAGTAGGCTGCTGCCGGGTACCTGCACCCGTTACCGTGCTAGGGTGTAACCGCATTCTCTTTGGGGCGCACCCGATAAGGTTGGTATCGCAAGATACCGATGAAATAAGGTGGTAACACGGTAAAACCCCGTCCTTGTAATGAGCAGGGACAGGGGTTTTTTGTATCTTGAAAGGAGTGACGACTATGTGTGAGATTCCGCAACCGGAGACCACGACCGTAAGGAAGCGAGCCGAAAAACTGAGAGAGGAGGTGGATAGCGAGAGTAAAACCAGGGTGTATTTAGGTCCCTGGAGGACTTTTTTAGTGGGCTTGTCAGTGTTATGGGTTGTATTCCAGCTTTATTTTACTACTATTGGAACCATGGAAGCCATTACGCTGCGGGCTTGGCATGCCATGTTTTTATTGGTGTTTTGTTTTATTCTCTACCCGGGGACGAAAAAGGAGAAACGGATCCGAAAAATGCCCACAGTGATTGATCTGATCCTGGTAGCCACTACCATCTATGTATTTTCCTATCTTGTTTTAAACTATCCCCGGATCGCTCTTAGCGGCGGCTTTGTGACCCCGTTTGAGGACTATTTGGGCCTAGTAGCGATAGTTTTGGTCTTTCTTGCTGCTAACAGGTCAGCTGGTGGTCTGGTCTGGTTGGCGGCGGCTTTCCTGGCCTATAACTTTTTCGGACACTGGATACCCGGCACCTTGGGCCACGCTGGCTTTAAAATTTCACGGCTGATTGGGCATATGTTTTGGAGTAGCCAGGGTATTTTTGGCGCCGGGATCGGAGTGTCGGCTACTTATATTTTTGTATTTGTGCTTTTTGGTTCCTTTTTAAACCATAGCGGGTTTAGCAATTTTATTAACAATGTTTCCCTTACTTTAGTGGGCAGGAGCCCAGGCGGGCCGGCCAAGGTGGGGGTTGTGGCCAGCGGTCTCATGGGGATGATTAACGGCTCAGCCATTGCCAATGTGGCTACCACCGGTTCCATCACCATCCCAATGATGCGGGAAAGCGGTTATGACCCTAATTTTTCCGCTGCTCTAGTGGCCGCAGCCGCTACGGGCGGGCAGTTTTGTCCCCCCATCATGGGGGCAGTGGCCTTTTTAATGGCAGAATTCCTCGGCGTTTCTTACTCGGTGGTATTATTAGCCGCTATTATTCCAGCAGCGCTTTACTATATTGGGCTTTTGTTTGCGGTCCATTTGGAAGCAAGGCGGCTGGGATTGAAAGGGTTAGCAAAGGAGCACATTCCCTCAGCCTGGGAAGTGATTAAAAAAGAAGGACATATGGTGGCGCCGTTGGTTTCGCTGTTGGCAATTATGGCCTTGGGCTACACGCCCTTGTTTGCCTGTGTGCTTTCTATTTTTGTAACCATCGTTGCCTCTTGGCTCCGGCCTAAGACCCGGATGGGATTGAAAAAAATAATCGCCGCTTGTGATGAAGGGGCCCGGGGTGCGGTGAGCGTGGGTGTTTGCTGTGTCATCATTGGGATCATTGTGGGGACGGTGTCATTGACAGGGCTGGGTCTTAAATTTGGTTATATTATGCTTCGGATTGTAGGGCCGGGTGAGCTGTTGAAGGC
The DNA here is from genome assembly GCA_035271345.1 of bacterium. GTDB lineage: Bacteria > Bacillota > DTU030 > DUMP01 > DUMP01 > DUNI01. The sequence goes on from DATERQ010000072.1 coordinate 4,939, forward strand.
GGGGATGATGGTGGCTCTTATGAGCACAATTTTGGGCATGGGCGTGCCGGGCATCGCCGCTTATGTGATTATAACAGCGGTCGCGGTACCGGTGATGATAGAAGTTGGTTCGGCTGCTATTCCAGCCCACATGTTTTGTTTGATCTACGCTTCTTTATCTAATATTACTCCGCCGGTGGCCATGTCTGTTTATGTGGCTTCGGGGATCGCAAAAGCAGACTTTACCAAAAGCGGTCTGCTGGCTGTGAAAGTGGCCTTGGCCGGCTTTATCCTTCCCTTCTTTTTTCTTTTGAATCCTGTTCTCTTGCTCGGGTGTGCGCCGGCCGGCACCAGTATTTTTACCATTATAAGAACTAGCCTCGGCGCTGTGGTGGGCATTTATTTCCTCGCCGTTTCCAGCCAAGGCTGGTTGTTGAAAAAATGCAGCCTAGTGGAAAGATTGGCTGCGCTAGCCATTGCTTTTTTGAGTATCGATCCGCGAGCCATCACTGATATTGTAGGAGCGGTGATGGCAGTGTCATTGCTGGGCTATCAGTACGTTGCCGTGCAGCGGGAGCGTAAACAGATAGCCCTGGGCTGAATTATATCAGCCATTATTTTAAATCAATGAGAACAAGAAAGGGGAAAGAAAGCGATGAAAAGGTTGTTAGCTTGTATTGTCAGCGCGGTGCTACTTGTTGGTATGGTGACAGGCTGTTCTGCGGATCAAGGAGGAGGGGAAGAAGCAGGGGGTAAACCATTACAACTGCAATTTCCCACTGCCACCACCTCGGGCGCTATCTACCCCATTGGGGCTGCAATAGCAGAATTGTGGAATCAAAATATTGATGGCCTCGAAGTTTCAGCCGAGGCTTCCAACGGCGGGGTTCAGAACCTGGGCTTAATGTCCACCGGCGAGGCCCAGGTATCGGTGGCTGTGACTAATATTATTACCGAACAAAAAGAAGGCAGGGGCAAGTTCGAAGGGAGGGCCTACGATGGCGTTCGAATCCTCAGTGCCCTTTACTCTAACTATAACCAAGTTGTGGTAACAAAGGATTCCGGCATCAATACCATGACCGACCTTAAAGGAAAACGATTTGCCCCTGGGGCATCTGGGAGTACACCGGAAGTGGAAACGGGCATTTATTTTCAAGCTGCCGGAATGAATTATCCCGACGATATCCAAGCCCAATTTGTCGGTTTTACCGAAGCGGTAGATTTAATGCGCAATAAGCAGCTGGACGGAGCCTGGATCCAAGCCGGGCTGCCCACTGCTGCCGTCTCAGAGATGTGCGCTACCGCTAACGGAAAACTAGTTTCTTTTGACGAGGATGTGATCGCGGAATTGACAGCAGAATACCCCTGGTACAACCGAGCTCTCATTCCGGCCGGAACCTATGATGGCCAAGAGGAAGATGTGGTTACCACCAGTATTGTTATTACCTTGATGGTGGATGAAAGCGTGCCGGAAGATGTGGTTTATGAGATGGCCAAAGTTTTATGGGAAAATGTCGAGGGCTTGAAGGGTACCCACAACGCCTTGAAAGCGATGGCAGTGGAAAATGCAGTGCAGGATTTGGCCGGATTGCCCCTACACGACGGAGCCGCTCGCTACTACCGGGAAGTAGGAGTGCTGTAAACAAAAAAGACATGGGCCCTGGCCCTCGAACAGATAGTCTGAGCTAATAGAGGAGTGACTTTAGTTGGCAAAACCTACTGTAGTTGTTAAGCATGGCTATGAAGAGAGCCAGATGGCTTTTGATGCCATGGCCCAAGTATTTCAGCACCATGCCGCCGGTAAAGCTGTGCTGCTAAAACCCAATGCCGGCCGGGTGAGCAAAGCCCGGACCGGCGTCTGCACCAATGCCGAGGTGGTAAGAGGGGTGATCAGGTTTTTTAAACAGCAAGGGGCGGGTAAAATAATCGTGGGCGACGGCGCAATCTGGGGCGAAAACACAGATGAAGCCTTAGCCAGCGCTGGTATCAAAGCGATGTGCGACCAAGAGGGTGTAGACTGTGTTAATTTAGATAAATTTCCACCAGTCGATAAAGATATCAATGATGGGGTGATGGTGAGCCGGTTAAAATTCAGCTCCCTCGTGTTTGCCGTCGATCTGGTGGTCTCCATACCGGTGATTAAAACTCATATGTATACCGGGGCCAGCCTCAGCATTAAAAATATGAAAGGCTGCCTGTACGGGATCGAAAAGACCAGGCTTCACCGTCTTAACAAGCCTTCTCCCGATTTGAGCAAGGGGCGGTGCCTCGATTGGGGTATTGCTGATCTAGCAGCGGTGCTTATGCCAGACTATGCGCTGATAGATGGTACCTACTGCCTGGAAGGCTTAGGCCCCAGTGTGGGAACGCCGATTTATCTCGGTTTAGTTGCTGCCAGCCGCGATGCAGTCTCAGCCGATTATATTGCCGTCGATTTGATGGGGCTAAATCGTGCTGCCGTACCCCATCTTAAGCTAGTGCAGGAACGTTGCCGGGACGAGGTTGATGCTGATATTGCTGTCGAACCGTTAGCTTACCGACGCTACGGACAAACATTTGCCACGGCTGACAGGGCACAACTGGTCAATGTTTACCCCCAGATTAGCCTCGTGGAAAAGGGCAGTTGCAGCGGCTGTAGTGCAGCAATCATGACCTTTATCCACCGACACGGGAAAGAGTTTGACAAAAATAACCCTTTGATCCTCGCCGCGGGAAAAGATTTAACCCCCGCCGACATAAATAAAAAAAATGTCGTCTTAGTAGGCAATTGTGCCGGACAAGCCAGCCGCGGCCGGCCCTACTGCCCCGGCTGCCCGCCGGTAGCCTCCGGCATCCTCAGCTTTATTCGGGAAAGGGGGGTCGATGACCGCGGGCCAACTCATCGTTAACTGTAATGTAGCTGGATCTAGCATGGGTAGAACTGCTAATGAATTGTCCACCGGGGAAGGGAAAAGAAGTTTTGCGAAGAAGTATATATCTTAGCAGTTAAAATCATGGTAAGCGGCGTCTACCCCCACCTTGTTTAAATCAATCCAGCTATCCTGGTGTAGCAGTAGCAGAATAAAGCCGGGGATCCATTAAAAGAGGATTTCCATAACGGGGACTTTTGGATCTAGCCTGGCAATAAGAGAGGCAAAAGGAATGATCATCTTAAATTTTTCACATCCATTAAATGAGGAACAAGTTATGGGAGTTGCATCGCTGGCAAACCAACGTATTGAAAGAGTGGTTGATATTGGCTGTAATTTGGACCATGACCGTCCCTTTGCAGAACAGATGGAAGAGCTGATACTATCTGTACCGCTTACTACTGCTGATTGGCAGAATAAACCCATACTAATAAACTTGCCCAGCCTCAACTATGCCGCTGCAGTGTTATTGGCCCAGCTTCACGGTTTGATGGGCTATTTCCCGCCATGTATGCGGTTGAAACCGAAACAGGAAGGCATTGCCCGAAGATTTGAACCAGCAGAATTGTTAAATTTACAGGTGTTACGCGATAAGGCTAGATCGAGCCTTCGTGGTTGAATGTGCAGCCTCCAGAATAATTCCGATAGTCTGAGGAGGACTGAAGGTGCGGATAGAAGTTATTTTATCCCCGGCTGCAGGAGGACCTAAAGTTATAGTTCCTTTACATTACAACAAAGCCCTGCAAGGCCTTCTTTATCACCAGTTGCGGACTGCTTTTCCAAAGGTTCATGAAGGGGGCTGGGAGTCCAGTGGCCGCGTGTTTAGGATGTTTGTATTTTCACGGCTGATGGGGCGAATAGAAAAAATTCAAGATAAGGAGATTCACTTCCAGGCACCGGTTAGGTTTTTTGTAGCCAGCCCTAACAGCGAAGTAATAGAAGTATTAGCAGATGGGTTTTTAAAAACAGCAGTAATAAGGCTGGGTGATGCTATGCTGGAGCTGGAGAAGCTATCTGTATGTAAAACCCCTGATTTAACCGGCGGCCAGGTTTTATGCCGGGCAATGTCGCCGGTCACCGTGTATTCCACCGTAAAGACGGCTGACGGAAGGAAAAAGACCTACTATTATCACCCACAGGAGGCGGAGTTCGCCCAACTTGTGGAGAATAATTTGCGGAAAAAAGCCCAGGCTTTGGAAATACCGGATGTCGACCAAAGACCGATATGTTTGCAATCGGCCCGGGTTCAGGCTAAAGATCAAAAAGTGGTATTTTACGGCCGCACAGTGGTGAAGGGATGGTTAGGCCGCTTTCATCTTAGCGGAGATCCAACGATGCTGAAGCTGGCTCTAAATGCAGGCATAGGGGCTAAAAACAGCCAGGGATTTGGGATGCTCCAGCTTATAAAATAATGTCGTCGACCCCAAGTATTGCAAAAACCCCTGGGGACCGACGACAGCCGGAATGACTAACTTCAAGCCTAGGAAGCCTGTAATTACGCCATAACCCCGTCCTAATGCACCTTTCCGGAATAACCGCAACGTGTTCATAGCCTACCTATAAGGGATGGAAACACCGATAGAAGTCGGGCAATGGGAGTGCTCGTTATTATGTTCATAGCCTACCTATGAGGGATGAAAAGAACACAGGGGGAGAACACAGGGGGACGGTCCCACTGGGAAGAACACAGGGGGACGGTCCCACTGTGTCATTTTGGCGTTACATAACGAGTATTATCGTTATTGTTGGCGACTTATAATGGAAAAGCATAGTAGATAGGTTAGGACGGCTGCATGGTTGTAAGGCCGAAAAATGCTGTTAGCTAATTAAGGCGAAGCGGAAGTTGGGTTAGTGTAAAGTTACTGTAGTATAGGTGTATGCACCCTGGGGATAGAAGAAGGCCTCACCGCTCTGCTAGAGCGAGCATAAATACTCAAGAGGTGAGATTTTCCGCAGCAATAATTAGAATGGAATCAGAGCCTGAAAAAGACATGAGCAGTTCCTTACCGGTTGTAGTGCCGAAGAGCCTGTAAGCCCTGTGCTTTCAGAAAGGATTCTGGCAGTAGTTTTAAAAGGTTGGATAACATTCCTGTATTTGTTAATCGAAAAGCCCCCTATATTCTAATTGAAAACTCCCCCACCAATGGTTAAAAAAACATACAATCAATCCTGTTCCTCCAGCCACCTTTTAGTTCCTTTTAAGCGATAAGAGTTCCCATTCATATTCACAATATATGACTTATGCATAAGCCTATCAATCATAGCTGCGGTCATAACAGGATCTTTAAAAATTTCCTCCCACCTTTCAAAAGAGAGGTTGGTAGTAATGGTTATTGATTTGCGGCTTGCGCGTAGTGATAGATAAATTAATAAAAGCTCAGGACCCCCCCTATCGAAGGGAATATAGCCTAACTCATCGGCGATAACCAGGTCATACTGTTCAAATTTGCGTTCAAACGCCCTTAGCATCTTAGCAGAGCGGGATTCTTTAAGTTGGTTGACCAAAAGTGGCGCGGTAGTAAATAACACCTTATGACCCTCCATACAAGCCTTAATTCCAAGCCCTATGGCAATGTGAGTCTTCCCGGTACCGGCATTACCCGCCAAGATAACATTTTGCCCTGTCTTAATAAATTTATAGATGGCCAGGGGATACCATCTTTAAAACCTCCACCGCCGACTGCACCTTAGTCCAACCTTCTTTCCCCACATATACATCGGGCACTGAATAATGACAGGTATCAATACATACGGTGGAATACTTGTCCACACTTAACTCACGAATTCGCGCTGTGTCATATTTTGGCAGATGGGGTAGCAGATAGCCTGCTCTTCTTTTAAGATGTCCAGGGCGCTTTTGCCGCTGTCTGTTTGGCTCAGTAGGTTTAACTGGTTACATATTGTTTCCAGGTATTTCTGTGCTTCTTCAAGGTTGCTAAATTCATCCTGGTAGCCAAAAGCCTTTCTCCTGATGTACTCCACACTTCGTTCTAGGTGTCCTTTTTCCCAACCGGCTCGGGCATTACAAAACCTGTAGTTGAATCCATAATACAGGGATAGTTTTAGTAGTGCTTCGGTGGGTTCCTTTTCCGATGGCCCCACAAAATTTTTTACAACTACCTTGGTGTTGTCATAAACCATCAGGTGGTATACTCCTTTTATCTGTTCAAAGAACAAGGCGTGGGATTCTAAGAAACTTTCGGTTTTTTGGTTGTTAAAGAGCCTAGCATAGCGGTAATTGCCCTTTGCGCTTGTAAACACAGCTAATTGTAAGGTGGTATTTTGGCCCCTCAGGGTAAGTTCTACTTCGCCCCAATCAAATTCGCATACTTCACCTAAGGTGTAATATTGTTTGATAAAAGCCTCTCTATGCCTTTTTTCCATGGCCCCAACGGTATTGCAGACGGTTGGGTAGCTGATATCAAATCCTTCTTTAACTAGGGCTGCATGGATATCAATTTTCTTTTTCTGCTGTTTTGACCGGCCTAGGGCCTGCTTGGCCTTATTTTCCTCAAGATAATGTTCAATCTTATCGATAATTTCCGGGGTTAGTTTTGTTTTCTTGCGATTGCTGCTATCATAGCTGGGCTTTTCTACTATGCTTTGAATTAGCTCTTCTTTTGATGTGATTCCATCTTCAAACAGTGCAGCCCTCTTATGCTTGTATTCCTTAATGTATTTCCTGATGGTCTTGCGGCTAACACCGGTCTCCCTTTGAATCGCCCGTTGTGTGAGTCCATTGTGATAATGTTTTAGAATTATCTTCTGCTTCTCAAGCAGTGTAATCATCCCCCTCACCCCCCTATGTCCATGTGATTACGCTACGCGGTGATAGTTATCGGATCCGAAACCGCTTGGTACCACCAAGAACCACCAGTGGAGGGGGTGAGATGTAGGCTGGAATAATCTAGTTTACGACTTTCTAGTGACCGAAAATGCCGATTTTCAAATGACCATTGACAGGGGGAGCTTTCAATTATTATTGTTGGGTACTTTTAGGTTAGCATAAACACCCCACTCAAACTGCGCGTTCTTCCATGACTGACTAGATTTCATTTAAACCTATAGCACCTACTCGTAGGGGCGGGGCTCATTCTTTCAGTCGCAACCGGCTCCGAGGATAGCTCTATTTGAAATATGAAAAATAAGAAGGATTTTTGCTCACTTTAACGAAGAGGTTGAATACCAGATCAACATCTTTATCAGCCCTTTTGGTGCTAGATTAATTAGCGCAAACTCCAAGTGAACATATAAACCCCGGGAGGTTCGCGCTTGCAGGCAGGAACAGTGTTTAGCGGCCGTTTTTGCCATACTAATTCATAAAAAACATCAGTTAAAGGGGGATTCGCGAAAAAAGGGTCTAAGGCATCGATATTACTAGGAGTATAGGGGTACCGGCGCGCCCCTCACGGGCGCGTGGATTGAAACTTGGTTGTACTAGATAAAGTGGAGAACTACCCCTGGCGCGCCCCTCACGGGCGCGTGGATTGAAACTTTCTCCTTACCACGCATATGTGGCACCCGCAATTTTCCACCTTTGCCGGTAACTTCTTGTTGGCGGATGCGCAAACAAAGGGAGACCGCCAATTCTTAAGTCCTGTTGCGTTTCACTATAATCAGAGGAGAATAGTTAAGGAAATATCGGTATAATGTTATAATTACATCCCATGGTGGGAAACTTCGCCACATTTTGTTAAAGGAGAGAAGCAATTGTTCCTCTCCATGCCTCAAATACAAATTAGATAAATCAGGATTACTTAATTGTTTGAGAAATTTTCCACCTGACAGCTTTTTTGGTCCTACTAGCCTAGCTAAAGGGGGCTTAGAGTATGCAACAGGGTATGGAGTTTATAGCCCGGTATTCGAAAAATGATCTTGGAGCCCAGCCTCTTTGGGATCATCTGTTTAATGTTTCGTATTTAGCTCGTGAAAGGGGCAATAAGGTCGGTTTAGGAAACAGTACATGTTTATTGGGGCTTGTTCATGACTTGGGGAAGGCTACTAACGAATTCAAAAAATACCTGGAATTCAAGGTTGGATTAAAAGAAAAACTTGACTTCCAATTGGACGGTAGCAAATTAGACCATGCTACAGCAGGTGCGCAAGTTTTATATGAGGAGTTAGTTGCAAAGGGCGGAATTGTTACCTTTACAGCAGACATTCTTTCCATAGTTGCGGCTTCACATCATGGAATTATGGATGCCTTAAAACCCAACGGAGAAGATGCTTTAGAAAAAAGGCTCAAGAAACAGGAGTATCAAACCAGAAAGAACCAGGCTTTAACAAACCTAAGCCCGAAAATATCTCAAAAACTAAATAGGTTATTAAACTCAAACTTAGAAGACGAAATAGAACGTTTTTTGTTAAGAGCGTCTGAACCAACAGACACTGAAGTGGAAAGTTACTTTAAAGTGAGTTTGTTGGTAAGATATCTTCTAAGTTGTTTAATTGATGCTGATCGGACCGATGCCGCCAACTTCGAGTCAGGGCAAGGCTTAATCAATAAAAAGAACTCAAAGAAAATAAAATGGAGAGTATTGATCGAGCGTTTAGAAAGTTATATTGAATCTTTCAAGGTGGAAAAGGAAATAGATTCCCTTCGCAAAGATGTTTCCCAAAAGTGTTTCGAAGCTGCTAAAATGAAACAAGGATTCTTTAGATTATCTGTGCCTACAGGCGGCGGTAAAACATTAGCCAGCTTACGCTTTGCACTTCACCATGCTAAGCAACATCAATTAGATAGAGTGATTTACGTTATTCCGTACACATCAATTATTGATCAAAATGCGGAGCGAATGAGAGAGGCACTAGAGCTTGATATTCAGGATGTAGACATTTTCCTGGAGCACCATTCTAACCTTATTTTCCAGAAACATGGTTTGGATGATGAAACAAGCGAAGCGTATGATAAATATAAGCTGCTAGCTGAAAACTGGAATAGCCCAATTATAGTGACTACCATGGTTCAATTCTTAGAGACACTTTTCGATAGTAGTACAAATAGATGTAGAAGAATGCACCAACTGGCTAACTCCGTTATCATTTTCGACGAAGTTCAAACACTGCCGGTAAAGATGGTACATTTATTTAATCTAGCACTTAAATTTTTAGTGTCGGGATGTAATACCTCGGTGGTGCTATGTACCGCAACGCAGCCGCTGCTACATAAAATCCAAGTGTCGGCCCGGTCCTTGCCTTATGATGCTTTGAAGGAAATTACAGTTAGCCAGAGGCAAAAGCGGGAATCCCTTAATAGGGTGATGGTGATTGATAAAACTAGACCTGCTGGATGGAACAGTCGCGAGCTCGCTAAGTTAGCCATTGAGGAGTCAGATAATAAAAAGTCGGTCCTAGTAATTGTCAATACAAAGCGTAAGGCGGCGGATGTTTATAACGATTTGCAGGATAAAGCAAACCTTCCTATTTTCCATTTAAGTACTAGCATGTATCCTGCTCATCGACTGACCAAATTGGACCAGATCAACGAAATGCTTAAAGAGCGCAGGCCCCTTATCTTAATCGGCACCCAATTAATTGAAGCAGGAGTAGATGTGGATTTTGATGTGGTAATTCGCTCGTTGGCAGGCATAGACTCTATTGCTCAAGCCGCCGGACGATGCAATCGACATGGTGATAGGGATAGAAAAGGCAGAGTGTTATTAATCAATTCTTCTGAAGAAAACCTATCTAAATTGCCCGAAATCTTATGTGCTAAAAATAAGACAGAAAGGATCTTAGCGGAGTTTAAGAACGATCAAGCATATTTTGAGAATCATTTACTAAGCGACCCGGCCATAAAACGTTTTTTTAAATATTATTATTACGATCGCAATGCTGAAATGCCTTATTTGGTGGATCATAAAACAGCAGTTGGGCGCAGGGACAATCTTTTTGAACTTCTATCTCGTAATGGACAGTCGCTTCAAGCCTATATGCATAGAAATCAAAATCAGCGACCAAATCGTTTTTTATGCCAATCATTCGGTACGGCTGCTAGAACCTTCGAAGTAATTTCAGATAGTGGATATGGTATTTTAGTTTACCATGATGCGGGTAAACAACTTATTAATGAGCTTGCCGGGAGTTATGAGCCAGAAAAACAATTGGAACTTTTAAGAAAAGCCCAGCGTTATTCCGTTAATTGTTTTCGATATGAACTTGAAAAATTAATGGATGCCGGTGCCTTGTTCGAAGTGCAGCCAGATGCAAACATCTGGTATGTAGACGAGCAGTTTTACCATGAGGAATTGGGTCTAACTATCTTTAAATCTGGATTACGCCCTACATTAAATGTTTAGGAGGGAGAAGGTGAAAAGAGAAAATATGGTACAATTTAAGGTCCATGGCAGATATGCTTTGTTTACAGATCCCTTAACGAAAATCGGCGGTGAAAAACTTTCTTATCAAATACCGACTTACCAGGCTATTAAGGGTATTTTAGAATCAATCTATTGGAAACCCACCATTATTTGGTACATCGGCAAAATTAGGGTTATGAAGCCGATTCAGACTGAAAGCAAAGGTGTTAAACCTTTAAAATATGGGGGCGGAGGCAATGAAC
>DATERQ010000073.1:0-3950 GCA_035271345.1 bacterium
CGGCTATTCGTATCGGTAACCCGGCTAGCTGGGATTTAGCCGTGCAAGCGGCCCAGGAATCTCAAGGTGTTATCCAAGCCGTGACCGATACCGAAATCCTGGGGGCCCAAAAGATGCTGGCCCAAAAGGAAGGCATATTTGTGGAGCCGGCTTCGGCTGCTTCAGTGGCCGGTATTTTGAAATATTCACAGACGCACAGATTTAGCCCAAACGAGAATGTAGTTTGCATCCTTACCGGGCACGGATTGAAAGATCCGGATATAGCAGTCCAAGAGAGTCCGGAACCGCAAATGGTACCGGCTGACTTCAAGGCTGTAAGTGAAATAATCGCTGCGGAGGTTAGCTAAATGATCCGGCTGCAAGTGCCGGCCAGCACGGCTAATTTAGGGCCGGGCTATGATGCCCTGGCCTTGGCTGTTTCGGTCTATAATTATATTGAGGTGGAACCGCAACCCCAAGGCACGCCGCTAGAAATTGTCATTGAAGGTGAAGGCAGGGGTGAGTTGCCGCAGGATGAAAGCAACTTAGTGTTTAGAGCTTTTAAATCGGCTTTTCAATTTATAGGAATGGCTGTACCGGACGTACGCCTAAAAGTGGTTAACAAGATCCCCCTGGCCCGGGGGCTGGGCAGCAGCGCCGCTGCTATTGTAGGCGGCTTGCTGGCTGCTCAGCAGTTACTGGAGGAACCTTTGTCTCAAGAACAGATTTTAGAACTGGCCCTACAATTAGAAGGCCATCCTGATAACATCAGCGCAGCTTTACTGGGTGGTTTGGTCATAGCCTGTCGTGGTAATGATAAGATGCATTATACAAAGATTGGCTTTCCTAAAAGCTTGAAACTGGTATTGGCCGTTCCAGATTTTCAAATATCTACGCAAGAAGCCCGAAAAATTCTACCTGCCACCTTGACCCGTGAACAGGCAGTTTTCAATTTAAGCCGTACTGCATTGCTTACGGCCAGTTTCCTTACTGATGATCTGACCCTGTTGTCCTTGGCGCTGGAGGATAAAATACACCAGCCCTATCGTGCATCCTTGGTGCCGGGTTTGCCAACCGTATTTGAAGCGGCTAAAGAAGCCGGGGCTTTAGGTGTGGCCTTAAGCGGGGCCGGGCCCACGGTAACTGCCTTTGCCCACCACAATCTGGCTGCCATTCAAAAAGCCATGGAACAGGCTTTTAAACAACATGGCGTTACGGCTCATACAGTCATTACGACGCCGTCCCTTCAAGGAGCAAAGGTGCTTTAAAGGCCGTGAACATCTTCCTTTTTCATGGTGACATTTTCGCAGTCCCGTTACAGGGCGACAATATCAGCCCTTCGGGACATTTTCCCTTGTTGTCTAATGAGACATTATCGCTTTTCCACCAGAAACGGAAACTTAAGAAAATTATCTCCTATTGACTTCTGTCTCCAGTCCAGGTATAATACTGATGGTTCCCGGACAGATAACGCGGGGTGGAGCAGTCCGGTAGCTCGTCGGGCTCATAACCCGGAGGTCGCTGGTTCAAATCCAGCCCCCGCAACCAAAAAACATGGCGGCGTAGCTCAGGTGGTTTAGAGCATGCGGTTCATACCCGCAGTGTCAGGGGTTCGAGTCCCTTCGCCGCTACCAACAAGGGTACTAACTTCCGCATTAAAAAAGCGGAAGTTTGTTTTTATTCATCAGCCTTATCCACGTCCTACTTGTTTAGGGGAAGAAACCTGAGTTGGTGGTATAATAAGGGTTAGGGTTATCGAAAGCAAAAGGCTTATATATGCTTGTTCATCTTTCCAATAAGAGTAAGCGGCTAATCTAGGCAAGTTTTTGTCGCCCCTGACGACAAGCCTAACTTGGTTTATGAAAAAGAAGCTGCTTCTGATCTAACGCTTACCCGAAGAACAATGCCAAACAGGAAATGCCGCTTTGAGATAGAGGCTATTTATCCATCATTAGGTTTCTCATATATTCAATTGGGATACTATAAGTAGCCCTTCGCCGCTGCCGCTAGTATCCTAACCCAGTACTCGTAGGGCTGGGTTTTTGCATTTTCATTGGAGCCGTAGGCTGGCGGTCGTAGGATGGCAACATAGGAAGCGTGGGATAATAAGATAGGAAACTTGGACGATAATATAGAAGGCGTAGGCGACGACACCCGCGCAAGCCCGGGACAATAGTGGAGGAGGCTTATGATGCCAAGAAGAAAGCCGGTCGGCGGCCGTGGATTAAGATGGGTTTTAATCAGGCACGATAATAATTATGCCTGGTTACACCTGGCTTTGTAATAGTATGCCAGCCGAAATTCATTTCGGGAAGGAGTTTTACCGGTGCTGTCGAATAAAGGATGATAAGAGGTGGGCCCGGCAGGCAGGCTATCTGGATGCTAGGCAGACCATTTGCAGAGCAGGCGATCGAAAGGGAGCCCGTTTGCCGTGGTTGAATTGGCCCATAATATAAGGGACTTTGTTATTGGGCGGTACCGCTCCGCCTGCGGCAAAGGTCCTAGAGACGTTTATGTAAAGATGACAAAGAACATGGTGGTTTTACGGATTCAGGGAGTATTAACCCCCATGGAGAGATATGTATTGGCACAAGATCAGGAAAGTATAAGCCTGGTCCAGCCTTTACGCGAAAAGATGTTTTCACTTATGTTGCCTGACATTATTACCACAATTGAAAGGACTACAAACAATAAAGTGGTCCAAGTATGTTCAGAGCTTATTTGGCAGCGCGATGAGAGATACTGCCTTGTTATTTTGGACCAGGATGTTCTAAATCAATAGTCGGTGGTGGGCTCAACAAGCAGGTGACTGGATGTAGGCAGACCGCACCATAATGGTGCGGTCTGCTTATCTGTGCCAGCCATCATGATTGACTGATCTCGGTGGCGGTAACAGCGTTATTGTCTAAGGGAAGAAGGTTTGCCAATGAAGCATAATCTGTTAGTCCGGCAAGAGGATACAATAATTCGGAACACCTTGGGGGATCAAGTGACTTATTATGACCGCCAGCATCGAATTATTTGGGCCAATGAAGCTATGCCCCGGGCTACAAAAGCAACAGCAGCTTGCATTGTGGGGAAGCACTGCTACCAGGTGCGATTTGGCATCGATAGGATCTGCGCTGGCTGCCCAATGGAAAAAGTGTTTTTAACTGGCAAACCGGGTCAGACTTTAATCAACGATACTGACGCCGCCTATCAGTTACAATGGATACCCATTCGAGATTGCAATGGGTTAGTAACAAATATCGTGGAAATAAAAAGCTGTATTACAGAAAAAATAAAACGGGCGGAGGAACGGCAGTACATAGATGGTGGCAGCCTACGCAATATCTATCTTGCATCACTGCAACAAAAATTTGGGAATTGGTCCCGTGAACTGGAAACACATATTCGGCGCATAAAGGTGTACGCTGTACAGCTGGGAGTCGCATTAAAGTTAGGCCAGGCCCGGCTAGACAATCTAAGCCTGGCGGCATTTTTGCATGATATCGGCAAAGTGGCCCTTCCCCAGAAAGTCATACTAAAAAAGGACTGTCTTACTGATGAAGAAAAGGTTGTACTAAAGGGTCATCCGGAAATCGGCTACCGAATTATTATGGCGCTACATGGTAATCAGGAAGTTGCTGCGACGGTACGAGCCCAGCATGAACAGTGGGATGGACACGGTTATCCGCGGGGGATCGCTGGCAAAGAGATACCTCTAACTGCGCGGATTATTTCTTTGATCCATGCTTACGATGACCTAATCGGGGGTAGGTTTTACCAACGCCCCCGGAGCCACCAACAGGCATTAATGCAAATCGAAAGGGATGCCGGAACAAAATATGACCCCGAATTAGCGGCCATTTATCTAAAAATAATGAATGGAATCAACGCCTAAATTTTTCATTGACAATGCGAGCATGGCGAGGTTTGTTAGGTTAACCCGATATGAAATTTAAACTTGTGGTCTAACCAAGGGAGAGGGC
>DATERQ010000074.1:0-2745 GCA_035271345.1 bacterium
GCAAAGGCGCCGATGCTGTAAGCGAAGCCACAACTCACAGCTCCAAGCAGGCTGTTTAGAGCACGGATTACGGCCCAATAGCGGCTGGCACCAAACAGCCGAATCAAAGCCCCCGACAGAAAAATAAAGCCCGGCGGCCAATACACGCCTTCCCCATAATAAATCCCCTGGGCCACTCGGAGCGAATACTGATACATACTGGCAATATCGGCATGATCGGTGTTGGTTATAAAATGGATATTAAAAGCCAAGCGCACCAGTAATGCCAAGCCCACTATCAGCAGCCAATCGCAGCGTCGGTTTATGCGTTCCAATTTATACCCCCTCGTTTCGCACCTAAGACCAATAACACCGCTATTCCCCATAAAATTACGGTAATTAGAAGTTGCCTATCTGTTAACAAAACTTCTTCTGGACTGCCGCCTAAATCACGCCGGTAAATAAGATACAAATAGCGAAACAGCCCGAACATTACAAACGGAATCGTTAGCATCATAGCGGCTCCATGGCCACTGATAAAGGTATAAATAGAATAAGACACCAACGTCGCCGCTGTAACCGATGATAGCAATTGGTTAAGCAGTTCTGGGCTATAATCATCCAATGCTGCCCTATGATCGGCTGCATTTTGTTGCAGTAGCAGTAACTCGTGCCGCCGTTTCCCCAACCCGAGAAACAGCGACAGCAAGGTGGTACAAATAAGAAGCCAGGGCGAGATTGTTACCTCCACCGCCACGGCTCCACTGGCAGCACGGAGAACAAAACCGGCCGCCAAGGCCATAAGGTCAATAAGAACTATTTGTTTTAGCCACAGGGTATAAGCCACGGTCAATAAAAAATAACTCACTACCAGCAAGCTAAAAAGTCGATTAATCGCAACTGCCGCCCCGGAGGCTGTTAGGAATAAAATCAAGGCCAGTACCCGGGCTTCGCTCACGGTCACCGAGCCGGCGGCCAGCGGGCGTTGGCGTTTCAGCGGGTGTAGTGCGTCCTCTTTTCGATCAAAGATATCATTGCAAACATAAGCCGCACTAGAGATCAAGCAGAACACAAAAAAAGCGGCTAAGGCCGTAAATAACGCTTCTATTCGGACAAAAAGGCCCGAGAATACCACCCCAGCCAGCACAAAAGCATTTTTAGTCCATTGGCGGGGCCGTAAAAGGATCCAATATAGCCTTAAGCGCGGAGTTAAGGCCTCTTTATTTTTAACGGCATCCCCCATTGGAAAATAACCCACAGTCTCTGCTCCTTCACCTACATATTAAGGTACAGTCTTAATTATAGCGGTGGGGCCGCTGCGGAGCAAGCCATAACACCTTGCGCAATTAACGCTTCTCCTTTATTTTCTATGATTTTTGGTCTTCCTCTTGGTCCAAAAAGAAGCCGCCCCAGGATCGGGGCGGCTTCTTCTCTTAGGGTCCACGGTAACGAAAACCAGCCCATTTAAGCCTCATTCTTCGCCGGCGCCGCTGTAAATCCCACACTATTATTTCATATAGTAGCCAAAGTAAAAACAACAAGCCTACCCAGAACCACCACGGTTTCGGTTTCCGAGGCACTGCGGAATCGGCCACCAAAGTCACCTGACCAATATTCTTCCCGTCAAGCGTAAAAGCAGCTTTACCCAAATGCTGCCCTTGTTCAACTGGGGCAAGGATTTCTGTCGGCAGTTCCCCTAGCGATACTCGTACCTTTTCTTCCTCCCCCCTTTTCAAGGTAGCTACCATATCCTGTTGGGCTACTGCCAATACTTCATCAGTTTGGCCCCGCTTTACGGGAACAGAGGCTAACTTTTCCCCGGTTGATGCCAAGGTATAGTTATCAAAATTTTCAAAGCCCCAGTCTAGAAGTAGTTGGGCATCGTTCCAAACCGCTTCGTTCTCGCTCTTTAGCACCACCGCTATTAGCCGCCGGCCTCCTCGGCTCGCTGACGCCACCAGGCATTGGCGGGCTTCATTTGTGTATCCAGTTTTAATTCCGTCCGCGCCTTCGTAACGCCATAGCAGCTTATTATGGTTTACCAGTTGTTTTTCTGTCTCCTTGACCGGCCAAGGCACATTGTGGGCTTTAGTGCCCACAATCCGACAAAAATCCGCTCGCTCCATGGCAGCCTTGGCGATCAAAGCCATATCGTAAGCAGTGGTGTAGTGATCAGGATCAGGTAAACCGCTGGGGTTGGCAAAATTGGTGTTTGCCGCCCCCAGTTCCCGTACCCGTTTGTTCATCCCCCGCACAAAAGAATCCGCATCCCCACCTATATGTTCGGCCAACGCCCAAGCAGCATCGTTGCCCGAGTTGAGCATGAGGCCGTACAGCAACTCCTCCACCGTATAAACTTCCCCAATGCTGGTATACATAGAGCTGCCTTCTTGTAAAACCGCTTCTTCGGCCATCTCCACTTGACCCATCAGGTCCCCCTGCTCCAAAGTTAATAATGCAGTGATGATTTTAGTGGTGCTGGCCATAGGTAACCTTACATCAGCGTTTTTTGCCCCCATCAGATAACCGGTATCGGCATCCACGATTACCGCTGCTTCGGCTACCAATTCCGGCACTGATGGTGCTGCCAATATTATATTATTGAAAACGGGGCCCAAAATGAATAGGACTGAAACCATAATTGTGAAAACGCACATTTTTGTCCAGTGCTGATGGTAGTGCATACTTTGCCTCCACTGTTTTTCTTTCTTAACTATTATTATTTGCCCCACCGGAAAAAATTCCTGCTCTAGCTCAGTTGGAAAA
>DATERQ010000075.1:0-3513 GCA_035271345.1 bacterium
ATATACAAATGCTGGTGCTGAACCACTGAGGCCAGTCACAGCATCTAAGGAGCCTTCATCTAACACTACCACTTTCCCTACCGCCGACAATAATTCTTTTACTTTATCCACATCGGTCTGATTTGCATTTGGTCCTCCAGCGATTCCTGCCGCCCCTGCCTGTACTAAACAGGGCGTATTGGGCATAACCCGTACGATCCGCGCCGGTCCAGTATATTGTTTTAGAAAAGAAAAAGGTACACCGGCCATAATAGAAACGACCAGATGGTCTTTCGTCCATTGATCCTTAAGGCCTTCTAAAACAATTGCCGCTACCTGGGGCTTGACTGAGAGAAAAACTGTGTGGCAGTTTGCTAGCACATCATCATTATCAGCCGTTGTTTGTACCTCCAAAGCATTTTTAAGGTAAGAAGTACGGCTGTCATCAATGTCTGAAACCCACACTTGGGTAGCCTGAGTTAGGCCTTTGGCTAAAATACCACGCAGGAGCGCTTCGGCCATCGCACCACCGCCAATAAAACCAACCATTGTATCACCTCTATTTTATGTTCATCCGTAAGACAACTAGGAAGCGAAATCACCTCCTTAGGACCATGGCCCGCCATTATTTAGGGGCATCTAATTAATTTTGGCTTTATTGAACCTCATTATCGTTGCTATTCGGCAACCATAGCTACGCTTCCTGCTTAAATGCTAGCGATTATTTTACCTTTATAACAATCAGCAAAAGGGGCAGCCAGCGAATAAACATATTGTTCGGCCCCAGCAGAAACAAATGTGAAACGCTGTAAAAAGTTAAGCAGTAAATTATTAGCATTTACCCCTTGCCGAGGCATTGATGCATGGGGCTTTTATAACCAACTGATCACCATCTTGTTTTAACGATATACTATCCTCGTAATTGTTCTGTGCTAATGCTTCTTGCTGTGCTAATGCTTCTTGGGCTAGTTTGAACAGCTTTTCATTGCGACTAAGCACAGCAACAGCTGGCCAAGGCATCACATTTACGCGGGCACCAGCTTTGATTTTTACTAGGTTAAACCAGCCTTTTTTGTTCTGGCCCTGGTCAAGTTACAACGGAAACGATAAACACCCTCTTCACCCAAGATTGCCGGAAACACTCCACGAGGTGAAAAACCTCTCCACGGCTGCCTTTCTTTATCCTGATAACACTGGATGCAGCGCATATCATTTTCTTCGCCACCGCTGATGAATAAGCATACATGATTGTTGACTGTTAGCCCACTGGCTTTGATTGATTTCATAACGTAAAGGGATGTTACCGACGGCCCTTTATCATCCAACTCGTCCCGCGACCATATAACTTGCCATCCGTAACCCGGCCTTCAAATGGCGGATACGTCTGACCCTCACCAATAGAAACTATATCCGTATAAGCTATAATGCCTATCTTTTTACCGCCGCTGCCATAGTCAACCTCGACCATGTAACCGTCGACATTTCATGTTTTAAATTTTGGATCAGAGGCTATTTGATAAGAGCAATCCAAAGCTGTTGTGACTTCTGTCTCAAAGGGCTGGTCCCGTATTCATTATTTTCATAGATACTTTGGTGGGCGATTGGCTGTTGTGTGTCACGGATAATGTCTTCATTACAGCAATCTACAATTGTGATCGGCTGTTCCTTTGTTTGACGCCCTCTTGGTTCAACTTCCTGCTGTAAGCAACATCTTCGTCCCAAATAAGGTTTGTCTTGTGTTATGGTCGAAAATGGTAGGCACCGCTCCTACTTTTCGATCTCATCATCAAATCGCCGATGCTGGTTGACCAACGCCGGTGGTTATCATTGTCAACCTCCTGCTAAAGGTTGTAATATATTTACTATAGCGCCATCTTGTATCGGCGTCTGTTTAAACTTGTCATTTTTGATCTGGACACCGTTTACAGTTAGAACGAGTATAGGATCGTTATACTCCGGGTAATCGGCGAACCTAATGGCATCTTCCACTACCATTCCCGGCCGCCATTTCATCTCCCGCCCGTTTACCTGGACCATATAACTCCCCCTGATCCTGTTTTTATAAATACTGTTCCACAACTTCCACGACATCCGGATAAGATATGCCCAGTTCCTCCAGTTTTTCTATTGTCGGTACGGCATTGCTTGTCCAGCCCCGCCTCTTGTAGACCGCATCCAGTAAAGTTTGGTACTGTTCTTCCCGGTATTCTCTTAGGGCTTTAGTTTTTTCTTCTACGGTCATTTTTTCAGGGTTTAATTTCAGTATTTCTTTCAATTGCTTATCATACCGCTCGGTTCGGGATTCATACTCTTCCACAGTGACCGGCCCGACCGCCCGATAAGGTATATTGTCGTGCTCTCTCAGCCCTTTACCCATCTTCAAGTTAAAGACCTTCTGCAGAGTATAAACTCGATTGGATTGGTTTAACATTTCATCCTTGGAAAACTCCCTGCCGGTAACAGCCTTATATAGCTCAACGTAATTGTCCACATGTTCCGGAACTTTGGCCGGTTCATCAGTCAAGTGGTTGTCAGCCGGCATAATATCGTTCCAAGGTAGCTTGCATAGACCAACAATACTAAACCACGTTCTAAACAGTGGGAAATAATGAAGCGCTTCTGCTTTATCTTCGAAAGTTGGCAGTTGGTTTCTGATCATATCCATGAATATAAGCCAGTTTTCATCGTGCTGCGGTCCTTTATTGGCAGTTCCGTAACCACCCTGCTGAGCCAAAGATTCTTTAGTGATATACAAGGAGAATTCCAAACCTTTGGTTTCCATAGCAATGTCGTTAAGGAAGTCTTCATCAGCATCGTATTTGTCGACAAAGAGTTTCTTCAGCCGATACAGGCCTTGACCAGCTACAACACCAAAACCTTCGCCCCTGGCCATCTGGTGCATCAGTTCCATTTGTGCTTCCCAGTTTCCGAATGTTAAATCCAGTCCGCCAGTTGCTTCCTTATCGATAATCCCTCGTTCGAAGCACTCCATGATAAACCCACAGATGTTGCCAAAAGAGATTGTGTCGATACCGTAGGTATCGCAATAAAAGTTAGCCTCTGCCACCGCCCATGGATCATAGATGCCACAATTCGAACCACAGCCGGCTAGAGTTTCGTATTCAGGCCCATCGGTAAATACGGTTTGTCCTTTATAAGGCCCAGTTTTGACCTCCAAATAGAGGCAGTGGGCACAAGCTAGCGTGCAGCCGTACCAGCAACCATCCGGTTTACCCAAATCGAATATTTTTTCAAAGCTTGCTTTGCCGATATTAGGTGCCTTTGGGTGCTCTCCATATTGGAAGTTGTTTACCGGGAGCAAATCATGGGCATTCATGGCATCTACTAGCTGGGTGGTGCCATGCACCCTCATCCGGCACTGTTTGTCGTCTAGATCGTGAATCTCCTTATGCAGCTTAATCCCTAGCCTCGAGATGGTATCCTGATCGACCGGATTGTTTGAATCGCCTCTGATCCCGGATTTTTTAACCACGATTGCTTTTATCTTTTTGTTCCGCAGTACAGTGCCTATCC
>DATERQ010000076.1:0-10329 GCA_035271345.1 bacterium
GGTTATTCCGTAACAAAGGCGCCCCTTCCGTCTTCTTCCCCGGGATTAATCCCGGCCAAAACAAAAGGGCCAGGCTTATCCTTGAGAAGCAGACAGACCTGGCCTAATTCATTCTCAGGGCGCTAACGGTTAATGGTCATAAATGTCTTCAAACCCTTCTTGAAAACCTTCAAGATAGCCATCTATAAAACCATCGGTATAATCTGGGTATCGCCGCGTATCAAGATCATAGTCATCTTCGTATTCGTAAATGATGTCCCTTTCAGCTTGCCGATGGCGAATACCGATGTAATATTGCAAGGCCTCTTTCCAATCTAAACCTTTTTCCTTGTCGGAGTTGGCCTCCCGGGCCACTGCTCTGCCATCTTTGCGCCCTTGGCTATAACCATCGCTTTCCCCGTCCCGATAGTCCCCGCGGCTACTGCTGCTACGACGACCACTTTTGTCGTATCCATCTTCGTAGCCCTCATCATAGCCTTCCTTCTTCCCTTTATCGAAACCGTCTTTATAGCCATCGTCATAGGCTTTATCTACATTTTTACTAGTGGACAATTGCCCCTGGACCAATCCGGCATTGAAGCCCTCTTGCCATTTGGCCTGCTCAGCATTAGGATCGCTCTTTGCAGCCGTAGTAATAACTACTCGGCTATTGGCGTTATCCCAATGTACCTGGGCTCCCAAAGCCTCACTGATATAGCGTAGCGGTACATAGACGTGCCCATCCACAATAAAAGGCTCTTCTGAGGGAACATTAACTTTGCTATCAATTACAATGGCGATATTGCGATATACGGCCTTCAGCGTCTTGGACAAGTTCGCCCCTTGAGCGGTACCGAACATCGCCATCACAAGCAAGACCATTAAGCATGTTGTTAATAGTTTTCGCCGCATGTAATCTCCTCCCCTTGCTCTAGATGTTAACTGTCACTTTCTGGTTGCCTTAATATCTTCGTCGTTACATCCATATTTTCCTCCCCGGCCAGTGTAAAACAAAAAAGGATATATTTGGTTTTCCGCCAACGGTCCATCCAATCATGTCATCCCGAGCGGAGCGAGGGATCTTAGGCCCTCGTCTTCGCTGCCGGAAAGATCCTTCGGCCTTCGGCCTCAGGATGACAATAAAGGGGGCCTTCTTCCCCAGCCAACTGCCAAGCGCCAACGGCCCATCCAATCATGTCATCCCGAGCGAAGCGAGGGATCTTTGGCCTTCGTCTACGATGCTGGAAAGATCCTTCGGCCTTCGGCCTCAGGATGACAATGAAGGGGGCCTCAGGATGACAATGAAGGGGGGCCTCTGTCCCAGCCAACTGCTAACCATGACGGCCAAGCCTTCTTCCCCAGCTAACAGCCCATCGCCAATCATGTCATCCCGAGCGGAGCGAGGGATCTTAGGCCTTCGTCTACGATGCTGGAAAGATCCTTCGGCCTTCGGCCTGAGGATGACAATGAAGGGGGCCTCAGGATGACAATGAAGGGGGCCTCAGGATGACAACGAAGGGGGCCTCTGTCCCAGCCAACTGCTAACCATGTCGGCCAAGCCTTCTTCCCCAGCTAACAGCCCATTGCCAATCATGTCATCCCGAGCGGAGCGAGGGATCTTAGGCCTTCGTCTACGATGCTGGAAAGATCCTTCGGCCTTCGGCCTCAGGATGACAATGAAGGGGGCCTCAGGATGACAATGAAGGGGGCCTCAGGATGACAATAGAGGGGGCCTCAGGATGACAATGAAGGGGGCCGCCGCCCTCAGGATGAAGATAAAGAAGGCCCTGGGCTTAGCCTTGGGCTAGTCCAGCATATTGATCCAGCGGAATCTCCACAACATTTATTGCTGATCCGTCTTCGGCGCTCTGCTCATATACCTGCAACTTATAACCGGCTCCCAGATACTGTTGCTCCAGGTCAAAACTAAAGTATCCCCAGTCGGGGCCGCCTCTGGCGGCTGTAACAAACCCGCTCTTTCTTTCTTCCCTTTTCTGGTCCAGCAAGCGCCAGCTTACGGTAGCCTCGAATACCCGCGCCACTCCACGCACAGTTAATCCTTCAGCAATGGAAGCTGGGGTCAAAAGTTTAATTGCTTTTGATTCCGCAGTTATAGGCTCCATCCGCTCAAGCCCATGGAGCTGGGATAAGTAAGTTCCTTCTTTTCCCTGGAACCGCACCGGTTTGCTGGTCTGTTCTATCATTGCTACTGCATACGGATAAGTTATAGCCTGGGTAACTATGGCGTCCGGGGCCGGGTCTTTGTACTCCACTTCCACTACTAGCTGGTCCTCGGTTTCCAATGCTTGCTTTATAACCACGCTGTAGCCGCCGGTGGGACACATTCCCCGGGTTATTATTAAGTAGGTATTTTGGCCCAAAGTATAGCTCTGGGCTAACTCAGTCCCTAAGGAGTACTCGAGCAAAGCTATTATTTCTTTCGGAGCCGAAGTTTTAGTAAGCCTGGTCAATAGTAGCTCGCGCGGGTACACTGCCTGACCATTTGGCTGGCGCTCTTCCGTTATGGCAATGGTACTGGTATCTTGATTCCAATCCACCTTTAACCCCAAAGTTTCGGCCACAAACCTAATGGGCACGTAAGTAGTGCCGGCATAAATCAGACTGGTTGGCACATATGTTTCACCATTAAAGTAATGGTAAGAGCGGTCACTGGGGCGAACTTCCTCTCCCTTGATCAAATACCGCACTGGGGCAAACAGGGCCGTGATCTCGCCTAGGTTGGTAAAGCCAACTGCCGTTAGCAACACCAAGCCAGTTATAATTCCAACCAAGAATATTTTTATTCGTTCTTTTTTGTTCAACAGCCATTCACTCCTTTTCGTAGCTGGATTTAAAGATGGGTGTCATCGATTTAGACGCAACAAGGCTCAAAAAGTTCCCTCGGGATAACATTAAGAAAGCCGGGGGTAGCCTTCCCTTCCCTTCCCTTTCCTAGCCTTTAATGACCCCTAGCGGAGTGAGGGATACTTCAATCTTCACCAAATCCTTTTGGTTTTCCATCACCACATCAATATCTTTATACGCCTCCGGGCTTTCCTCGGCCACATCACGCATTTTAGTCTTATACAATTCAATATTCTGCGCTTGCAATTGACGCTGTACCCGTTGGATGCTGATATTGCGCTTAGCCTGGCGGCGACCCAGGACCCGTCCGGCTCCATGGCTACAGGAGTGAAAAGACTCTGGATTCTCCAACCCCAAGCCAATATATGATTTGGTACCCATGGATCCCGGCACCACCACCCGACCAGATGCACGCACAGCACCTTTACGATGCACCCAAAGCCAGGTATTAAAGTGTTTTTCATAAGCAGCATAGTTATGATGCACATCAACGTAAGGCATAGGTGCTTCCGAAAAGTATTGGTTCCACACTCTCAAAATACGCTGCATCATATGTTCCCGGTTAGCCCGAGCGAAATCAAGACAATACCGCATGGCAGCAATATATTCCTTTCCTTCAGCGGTGTTTACATTAAGACAGGCCAGTTGGTGGCCCGGAGGAATAGATGGCAGATGCTTCTTGCTCCATTTTTGAGCCACCTTATTATAGTGGGTTGCCACCTGGTGACCCAGATTGCGGCTACCGGAATGAACCATCAGCCATACTAGGCCCTGATCATCAAATCCAGCCTCGATAAAATGGTTCCCCCCACCCAAGGTACCCAATTGATAACGAGCCCGTTCTAGTTGTTTGCGGATGATGGGTGATTTGGGCGGGCGTTCAAATATTTTGTCGGCCTGTTGTTTCTTATGCCAGTTGAAGCCGGTGGGAATTAGACGGTAAATCCCTCCCATAATATCTGATCTCGCTGCCAAAAATCGTTCCTTCTCCACCCGGGTACACCAAGCCCTGACCCCACAACCTATATCCACACCCACTGCATTGGGAATAATATAATCCTCGGTTGCCAAGACTCCACCGATGGGCATTCCATATCCCACATGGGCATCAGCCATAAGGCAAATATGACTGAAAGCAAAAGGCAAATTAGCCAAATTAATAGCCTGCCTGGTGGTATCTTCATCCAAATCATCAGCCCATGAAATAATCGGCACCAGGGTTTTTTCTTTCCCCATAATAGTTAACACTTCTGCCATGGCATCCTCCCTCCGGCACTGCCAGGTTAATATTTAGGGATGGCAAATTGACAGTGCTGTTACAGCATACCATAATTCGGCCTCCAGATTCCAATTATGCCCGGTACCAGCTTCAAACAATTACCTAAATCACCTCACACTGCAGCCCAATAGTCAGCCCTGGTTATCCGCTCCCCAATAATATACAATACCTTTGCAAACAAACAATTTGGCCCAGCAAAAGCACTATCTGGGCTTACAGGGGAAGTGATATCCATGGGAACAGTGAAAGCCCGGGTAGGCGGACCCGTCGGCGGTTATAATATTGAGGCTACGATCACTCCAACCGCTATTGACGGCCGTATTGGCGGCGCCTTCTTTGGCATGGACATTAATCTTACTTATGACCTGGCCGCCAATAATATCCAAGGGCGCATTGGAGGACTAGTTTGGGGTCAAGACGTGAGCGGGCAGATAAACCATAACCACCTTTCAGTTCGCATTGGCGGCACCGTTGCCGGAAATGATCTGACGATAACGGTTACTGGAAATCGTATTGTCGGACGCTGTGGCGGCGCTGTCATTGGTTTTGATATCGATCTAAACTTTGATGGTAACTCAAAAATCCGTGGCCGGTTAGGCGGCCCTATAATCGGTATGGATGTGGACAGCAATGCGAAAGATACACCCCTAATAATCGCCAGTTTCTTATTCGCTCTCACCTATTATATTTATCGGCTTAATCATCGTAACCATGGTTCTGGCTCCCATGGCAACCGACGTTAATGTAAAACCTTTTTTCTATTGGGTAAATTAATAAAAAACCAGCAGGGAAACACAGACTGCTTACCGAAGATGTAGATGTATATGTATGATGTATAAAGTCGGGATTCATAAACAGGCCCGAGGGGGTAAACACCATGACGGCTGAACTTCACCTAGCCAAGTTCTTAAAGATAGCCGCCACTGCCAACGGCCAGGAATACATCCTATCGATTTTCAACCAACATCCACAGGTTCCCTGCTGGTTCCACCATTTTTTATCCAAATGCGCTGCCCATTCCGTGTTGGAATATAGAGATGGTGGAGCCTACATTAGAAGCTCTGGGCTGCTTACTAGGGCAGCCCAGAGCACCGGCCGCCTGATCGCAGCCGAAGTTAGGCTAAGTCGTCGCTGGCAAGATGTCAGGGCTCTCTTTAAGGCCTTATTAACTATTACCGTCTGTTCACCCAATAAAGAAATGGTACATCTGATGGTGGATATCGTGCCCGAGTTATACAAGCTACTCCGTTCCCAAGAAGGACAGCTTTTAGTAGCCATTGTGGACAATAAGCCTGTGTATATGAACATGCCCGTATTCGATATTATTCTACCTCGGTCTGATCAGCAGAGCCTACATATTTTACGCCAGAATCTAAATAATCATCATACCCCGGCTGATAAACTGGCGCAGTCTTTTAATGCAGCTTTAACCAGGGCCTTAAAAATAATTTTGTCTTTCTTCTGGGTCTTTTTTGATAATGATACCATGCACCTAATCCCTGCCCGGTTACTTGGAGCCAAAATTCTCTTTTGCGCAGCAGAGACTTTCCCCGACATCGCCATGCTACAGGAACAACTGGAGATTAGCGGCGATATTATCTTGCCTAGCAGTGGCATCACCATATCAGCACCCGATAATAAGGCCGGGGTCTCCAGGCTCACTCTTTGGCAGCGGGATAAATGGCTGGTGGGTCTTCTCTCCCATGGCGATGCTGGAACCACCATGGTAATGATAAACCCCACGTTACAAGGGCATTTATCACCATGGCTGTTAATAGCCGATACTTTTAGCCCGGCGCGCGCCGATCCCCTGGCAAAACTGACCCTTAGCGCTTATTCAAAGCTCAATCTCGATCGGTTGCCGTTAGACCGTGGCCGACAGCCCCAATGTAATCCATTCTCCCGGCATAAACACCTGAACCACGTCAAATAACCCCTATTCAGTTACAAAAACTCCGGCTCTCCCCACACAACTGTCGGCCCTGATCCGTCACCCCAATTTGCCAAGCCCGACAATTGACTTTATAAACTGCCAGCCAAAATAGAAGGCAAACCCGAGCAATACCAACCCACAAAATCGGTTGATGCGCACCAGTATTTCTTCACTTACAAATCGACGACCCCAGGATACCAGCAACGAAAGCATAAAGCCCCAACCTAGAATTCCGATAATCACACCAAGATACACGGGGAGGACCTGTAATCTAAAATTAGCTTGCATAGATAACCCAACACTGGCGAAAACTGCTGTACCCACTGAACTCCAAAGAACAAAGCCCATCGGATTGGTAATCTGTAAATATAGACCGCTGAAATAGGCTGCCCGGCGAGAACCAACATTGTTGATCCCGGTGGAATTTAGATCAATCACCCTGACCTTTCGTATGCTGCCAAAGCCCAAATGAATAAGAAATATGGTGCCGGCCAACCACAATGTAGCCTTAAGCATTGGATAGCGAAAGATTACCGGCGCCAGCCCAAATGCCACTAACGAAAAGAAAACCGTGTCCCCAGTAACGGCCCCAAAAGATACCGCAAACGCTGGCCAAAACCCGCGCACTAGGCCTTGTCGAATCTGTTCGATACTCACCGGGCCCAGCGGTATCGCTATCGATAAGCCTAAAGCAAGGCCACTTGCCAATAATCGCACCATAGTCTCTACCTTCTTTCCGCCTCAGGCTGGCATTACTAGCATTAACTTAATATTAATACCTTCTAGATTAATGGCAATAGTCCTGCCACAAAGGGCTCTCCTTCTTAAAGGGCCTTAGTATTCGCGGAGTATAATATATGCTGAGGTGAAAATAATGTTTAAGGACAGGCATCAGGCCGGAGTACAATTAGCGACAAAATTGGTGGACTATGAAGGCTGCCCTGATTGCATTGTCTTTGCCATCCCCAGAGGAGGGGTAGTGGTAGCGGCAGAAGTTGCCCGAAGGCTTGACTTGCCGCTGGACCTTATCGTCACTAAAAAAATTGGGGCTCCCTTCAACCTGGAGTTGGCCATTGGTTCTGTGGACCCGGCGGGGACCATCAACGTGGATCAAGACCTTTGCACCCAGTTAAATGTCTCCCAAGCATATTTGCAGACAGCGGCCCAAAATACCCTGGCACAAGTTAGACAGCAACTGGAGAAATACCGGAAAACTGCCCATTACCAGGATTTAAGCAAAATCACAGCCTTAATTGTTGACGATGGCATCGCTACCGGACAGACGGTCACTGCTGCTATTAACTTCGTAAAAAGCCTTAACGCCCAACACATAATAGTTGCAACCCCGGTGATTTCCCCCTCCATACTGTCTAGATTAAGCAAGCTTGTCAAGGAAATAAGATATCTACTTTGCCAACAACACTTTTTAGCCGTTGGGCAATTCTATCAAGACTTTTCTCCGGTAGACGACAACCAGGTTACTACTATAATGGCCGACTTCGAGAACCAATTAGGCCCCGATCCGCACTAACAAGCAGGAAGTTAGCCCTGGTAAAGCGAATACAAGCCGATACTAACAAGTAGGAGGGTCGTCATGGCTGTAAAATTGGTAACCGACAGCACCGCCGATATCGACCGTAAAACGAGGAAGGAACTGGATATTACCATTATTCCGTTAACCATACACTTCCCTGACCAGTCCTTTGTTGATGGCGAAGTGCCCTTGGATCTTTTCTATTCCAAATTGGAACAAAGCCCAGTTATCCCCACCTCCTCACAACCTTCGGCTGGGGATATCCAGGTTGTTTTCGAGCACTTGGTGTCAGAGGGACACGATATCCTGGCCATTTTCCTTTCATCTGGGATTAGCGGAACCTATGATAGCGCTCTAAAGGCCCGGGAAAGAGTTTTAGCCCAGCATCCTCAAGCCAATATTGAGGTAATCGATTCTTTAAATACAGTCATGGCTCTGGGCTACCCAGTGATCGAAATGGCCAAAGAAGCCTTGGCTGGCAAACCATTCAACCAAATAGTTGACAGTGCAAAGGAATTACTCCGCCGTGTACATTTTTATTTCATCCCCCATTCATTGGAACATCTGCGCAAAGGCGGTCGCATTGGTAGCGCCGCAGCCTTAATCGGATCCATCTTAGATTTAAAACCTGTTCTTTACTATGATGATACAGGTATAACTGCCGTGGCCAGAAAGGTTCGTAGCATGCGAGGTGCCATTGAACATATGATTGGAATCATGGAAAACGATTATAAGGCCCAGGGCCTAGAAGCTGTAATTGTGCAGCATATTAACAACCCGGCCCTGGCTGATGACGTTGCAGAGATGATTCAAACACGATTTGGAATAAAGCCGCCCATTGTACCAGTAGGACCGATAGTAGGCCTTCATGCCGGTCCCGGCACCATTGGAATCGCCTATTGTCTAACCAAGCAACCAGCGCGATAAATAATCGAGTAGGAGGTGAGTGATTATTTCACCCACCGTCCTCTCACACCACCGTACGTACCGTTCGGTATACGGCGGCTCCAAAGTTTACACCTACCTTGCAGCATAGTACTCCGTCAAGCTGAGGTAACCAGCCCGCTTGAGTCTCTCATTAGATAGGGATATTAACAGGATTGGGCTGTGGGCGGTGCGCCAATAGCCCTTTCTTGTATTTGTCCACATCCACGCCCGTTCCTTTTCATTGCCCAGGCGTTTGAGGTTCTCATATCGTGTGCGGACTCTCTTCCATCTTTTCCAGGTAACCATCCGGATGCGGCTCCTTATCCATTCGTCCAATCTAGTCATCAGGCTTTTGGCGTCTGCCAAGCGAAAGTAGTTTATCCACCCGCGAATCACTTGGTTTAAGCGGGTTTTCCTCTTTTCGATTCCCATCCCGTTGCTGCGGCTGGTTACTAGGCGGATTTTGTCTTTTAATTTCTGCACGCTTTTGGGATGTATCCTCAGTCTCCCTTCACCTTTGTAGACATAGAAGCTGTAGCCAAGGTATTTCACTTTGTTTATGTATGCCACTTGGGTTTTCTCCCGGTTCACCTTGAGAAATAGTTTCTTCTCGATGTAGGGAAGAATGTTCCTTAATGTTCTATGGGCTGCTTTCCTGCTTTTACACAGGATGAGCAGGTCATCGGCATAGCGGACAAAGCGATGGCCTCGCTTTTCTAATTCATGGTCAAGTTCGTTGAGCATGATGTTGCCCAACAATGGGCTGAGCGGGCCTCCTTGGGGTACACCTTCTGGGCTGTCCTCAAACATTCCCTCCACCATAACTCCTGCTTGGAGGAATTTATGTATGAGGGATATTACTCTTCCGTCTGTGATGGTTTCCGATAGTATTTGGATGAGTTTGCTTTGGTTGACCGTGTCGAAGTATTTTGCCAGGTCCATGTCTACCACGAAGCGATATCCTTCTGTGATGTCGACTTGGGCCTTTTGCAGCGCCCCATGGGCGCTCCTTCTTGGTCGGAAGCCAAAGCTGTTGTTTGAAAACTGCCCTTCAAAGATGGGGGACAGGACTTGGCAAATGGCTTGTTGGATGAGCCTGTCTACAACCGTTGGTATCCCCAATTTCCTCATCTTCCCGTTTTCTTTTGGTATTTCTACCCGGCGAACGGGCTTTGGACGGTATTTACCGTCTTGGAGGGACTGCAATAGCTCTTCCCGGTGTTCGCGAAGGTATGGAAGAAGTCCTTCAACTTTCATGCCGTCGATGCCACCGGCACCCTTGTTCTTCTTTACCCGTTTGTAGGCACGGTTTAGATTGTCTCGGGTTAGTATTTGCTCCAGCAGTCCTTCGGTCTGCTTGGTAGTGTTGGCGATGTCGGTTTCAGCCATCTTGGGTGGCGCACACACTTCTGCATACTCTCTCTGTTCCGCAGATACCCTTTGCAGATAGTCTTCAAATTGAAGTTGTCTGTGTTTCACTATGCCACTTGCAGTGACTTTCATTGACCCTCACCTCCAATGGTTCGGCCCTTCGGCAGGTGTTTACCTGCCTACTATGGCTTCTGCTGACTTCTCACCGTTCGTTGTTACTACGGATTTCATACTCTGTTTTAATCCGCCTGTGAGACCTCCCCGGGTAAGAACACAATCTTTCCCCCCACATATCTGCCACATTTACTGCGAGCAATTCCGTGTAGTTATTGGGCTTTGACTTGTTAGGCAGTCTTACCCTTGCCTACAGCCTTATGTGGTTTCTATTCGTCAGACCGGGGGTTTGCCTACACCTTCCTTCAGATTCCACCTCGCGATGGA
>DATERQ010000077.1:0-6151 GCA_035271345.1 bacterium
AGGCCCTGTCGATCACTGCTCCCATGAAGTTAGTAAAATCAGCAACGTCTCCAGTTTTTAAGCGTTCAATTTCAGATAACAGACCTGGTTGAACCTGGGGCCAAATGCTGGCGGGAATAAAAGCACGGGACGCGGCTGAACATTTTTGGCCTTGATACTCATAGGCCCCACGTATTAAAGCTGCCACCAAGGCGTCGATATGAGCGCTCGGGTGGGCAAAAACAAAATCTTTGCCGCCGGTCTCCCCGACTAAGCGGGGATAGGAAGCATAACTTCTGATGTTCCGGCCTACCTGTTCCCATGTGCTTTGGAATACCTCAGTAGAGCCGGTAAAGTGGAAACCAGCTAGCTGAGGATGGCTAACAACGTATTTGCTGATGTCCAGGCCGGTACTAGGAACAAAATTAATAACACCGGCAGGTAACCCAGCCTCCATTAATATCCGCATTACGTAATAGTTGGATAAAACCGCGGTGGAGGATGGTTTCCAAACCACAGTATTACCTACGATGGCCGGGGCTGTGGCTAAGTTGCCCCCAATAGCCGTGAAATTAAAGGGGGTAACCGCAGCAATAAAGCCTTCTAAAGGACGGTATACTTCTCGGTTCCACACCCCGGGCGTATTGTTAGGCTGCTGCCGATAAATATGTTCTGCGTAATAAACATTAAACCGTAAGAAATCTATTAACTCGCAGGCCGAGTCTATTTCAGCCTGGAAAACTGTTTTGCTTTGGCCTAGCATAGTTGCGGCATTGAGACGGGAACGCCAAGGCCCGCCGATAAGATCCGCGGCCCGAAGAAATATCGCCGCTCGATGCTCCCACGGCATATTTTCCCACTCTATTTTAGCCGCTAGGGCGCTATCAATAGCCAATTTTAGTTCTTCTTTCCCGGCAACGCTGTATTCCGCCAACACATGACTATGATTGTGGGGCATTATGATTGTTCGTGTTTTACCCGTCCATATTTCTTTCCCACCAATAATTAAAGGAATGGTCACTCTTTGTTCGGATTGTAATTCCAATTCCCGCTTAAGGGCAATGCGCTCTTGCGAATGAGGCTTGTAAGCTAAAATGGGTTCATTGGTAGGTCTTGGGACCTTCGAATAAGCATTGATCATAATTAGTTCCCTCTTTCTAATTTCCATTGTCCCAAACCCGTGCATACAAAAGAAACTTTCACCATAAATGATTACTTACGAATAACCACCCCCTTTTACCAATCCCCGGGATTCAAAAATGTGCCTGGTTCGGTAACATCGAACTATGTTTTATATACCCAAATATATCTTCGCCGTTATGGGGCAATGTTCCTCCTTTTTTAATTAATTTTTCGTTTCTACTTTTGCGACTAAGCAGCGGGCTAGATCCTCGGAACCAATGGTATAATTTTACCCGTCTTTCAAATACTAACATCGATGGCGAATGTAGAAGTCAGTTTAAATAGGAGGCGTAACCATGGCTGGGCTTAAGGAAAAAAAGTGCCCCATGTGTGGTAATGCTATTTTGGATTTGGGTCTTAGCGGGGATGAAGGCGCCCTCTGCTATGCATGTTATCGCAAAGCGGCAGCCCGGCGTAAAAAAGCGCAGGAGGCTTGAATCGGTGGCGCTTTCGGATCCCATTTTAAAAGGCCTGCGGGTAAGTGTGGACGATGCCCTGGCTGCCCAAAAACTAAGCTGCAGCCTTTGGCAAAATATTCAACGTTCAGGCTTTATGAGGCACCAATTGCTAGCCCTTTGCATTGGCACTGACCGCTCCACCGGCGATGCCCTTGGCCCTCTCACCGGTAACTTTCTGCAGGAATTTGATTATCCCCAGTTACAAGTTGTGGGAACCCTGGCTCAACCGGTCCACGCCACCAATTTGGAGCAAACATTGTTTTGTTTACAAGCACAATCGGCTGGTAAATGCATCATCGCTGTGGACGCCTGTCTGGGCCGCTTGCAGAGCGTAGGCAAAATTGCCCTGGCCCCGGGGGCCTTGAATCCAGGAACAGGGGTCAAGAAGAAGCTACCACCGGTGGGCGATTATAATATTGTTGGGATTGTAAATGTGAGCGGTTTCATGGAACACCTGGTGCTGCAAAACACGCGCCTGCACTTGGTTTACCGGATGGCGGCGGTAATTGCCGATGCCATTGCTGCTGTTTGCTCCCGGCTGTCAGTTTCCGCCGCGGCCTCTGGCGCTGATTTAAGATCATAATTTGCCCGTATAAAACAACCTTTTGCCTTTCAGATTCCCGGCCAAAAATTGAAACATCGGCCCTCCTCAAACGAAAGGCGAGACTTAAACTTTGCTGTTTAAGTCTCGCCTACTATCTTTCGAATTCAGAAACGGCGTCGGCGGGCTCGGATTCGGGTCAAGATACGGTCGGCCCCCAGCGGCAGGTTAGTATTGAGTTCTTCCAGCCTATGACGGCCCCGCTTCAGCAACAACCAAATCAGCCCCAATATCAATGCGAGCTGTAACATAATTAGCCACCCCGAAATAATATTCTTCGTTGCCACAAGCCTTTCCTGCCTGGAACAATCACGGTGCAAATACCGCCACCCGATTGCGGCCTTGCTGTTTGGCCTGATAAAGGGCGCGATCAGCATTTTCCAATAGACCAGCAATAGTAGCGGCATCATTGCCCATGGTAGCCAAACCAAAACTGGCGGTGACGGATATGGGTCCCGTTTTTGCCACCACAGGATAGGCAGCAATTTCATTCCGCAAACGCTCTGCCACTTGGCGCGCCGCGGCACTGTCTCTAGTTAGTAAAACAACAAATTCATCCCCACCGTAGCGGGCCAAGAAATCATTATCCCTGAGCAACTGTTGGCTTCTTTCGCCAATGGCCTGTAAGATATCATCTCCGGTAGTATGACCAAAAGTATCATTGATTTCTTTGAAATAATCAAGGTCAAACATAATCAGCGACAGCGGAAAACGATGCATTTGCGCTTGCTGAATTGTCTGTTCGGCCACTTGAAAAAAGTGACGGCGGTTATAAACACCAGTTAAATCGTCAATGGTGGCTAATTGCCCACTCAATTGGGCCTCGGCCACTGATTTTTTTAATGTTAGCAGGGTGCGGACCCGCGCCAAAAGCTCCTGCTTATCTACTGGCTTCACAATATAATCGTTGGCACCGGCTTCAAAACCGGCAGTAATGTCATCGAGCCTGCTGTAAGCAGTAAGTATCAATATCGGCAGATCCAATAAGGAGAACCGCTGGCGAAGCTGGCGACAGACTTCATAGCCAGACATTTGGGGCATCATAAGATCAAGAATTACCAAATCAAATTTCTCCGGTGCTTGGTCAATATAACGCAGAGCCTGTAGTCCGTCAGTGGCGGTCACCACCCGATAACCCTTCACCACCAGTTGGTTTGCCAATAAGCGAAGATTGGTAGGGTCGTCATCCACGGCCAGAATCAGTGGCCTGGCGTCGGTGTCTTCGTTGGTGGGGACAAGGTTATCGGCCAAAACTGAAGTTGACCCTTGGCTGGGTAATATAGGTTTTATTTCATCATCATTTGCAGGGGCCGGCGATTTGCCACTGAATGGGAGGGTAAAATGAAAACGCGAACCCACGCCGGGTTCTGATTCCACCCAAATGGTGCCTCCATGAAGCTCGATTAAACTCCTAGTAATATTTAGCCCGAGACCAGTACCGCCGGACCGGTACGGGATGGAATTATCTGCTTGCTGGAATGGTAGAAAAATTGTCTCGCGGTGGTGGAGGGGAATGCCAATGCCAGTATCAGCCACAACCACTTCCATCCAGCCATTATTTTGGTCCGCACTTATAGTGATAGCACCCGCCGAGGTAAACTTGATCGCATTGTCGATTAGATTATATAAAATCTGAAGCAGGCGGTTTTCGTCAGCTTGGACTAAAGGGGCGTTTTTTGGGATTAGATTTATTAGTTCCAAGTCCTTTCCCGTCGTTAAGGGACGGCAAACCTCTAGTACCAGATCCACTTCCTGGCTTAAACTGACAGCAGACAGTTGCAAAGATAGGTCCTGCCTTTTCAGTCGCGAAAAATCCAAGATATCATCCACATAGATAGATAGCCGCTTGCTGCTGGTGGCGATGGATGCAATGTTGTCTTTTTGATTATCCGTCAAGGGGGCGTGGCTTGTGTCCAGCATTGATTCGGCAATGCCCTGCATGGTGGCCAAGGGAGATTTTAGTTCCAAAGAGGCCGCAGCCAGAAATTCGTCCTTGAGTTTATCCAAGGCTAACAGGCGATCTGATAAGTCCTCCAACCGGAAAAATGCAGCCGCCAACCGTTTCATAAGCGCCAAATGCTGAGCCAACAAAAAGATAAAAAATCCTAAGGGTGCTAAATGGCCAATGGTCAGGATGCGATAATTCGCAAATACAACATCGTAGATAATGCTGGCGCAGTAAACGATGCCCCCGGCTAACATAAGTTGCGCCCCTTCCCGCCGCCGTTTACTGGCCAGGGCTAAGACAGAAATAAAATAAGCCACCAGGAACAAAGTAAAAAGCTGATAGCCAGCCAGTAGACGGGTATAGATGATAGCCGGCATCAGCAAAGTTATAACGCTATAGCTTATACTTAAGATGGATGTAAACTGGCGCAGTAACGGGGATACCTCGGCTGGAAACAACGACTCCAGCAGCAGCAACAATACTAGCATACTCAAATAGTAGGTGAAGTACTCTAATTTTAGTTCCCATTCCCAGTTGAAGCTGGGGATCAGTTGAATTAAAAAAATTTCCCCCACTAGAAACAACCTTAGCACCATTAACCAACTGGCCAGGAAGAAATAAAGGGCGTATGGTTCCTGACGACGCACCACAAACAATCCCAGGTAATGAAGGCCCAGGGCTAAAAAACCTCCCACTAAAAACAATTGAAAGACTAGCCTTTGATCTCGTTGCCGGCGGAGCTGGGCTTCGGTTCCCAGTCTTATGCTTTCCCAAATGCCTCCTCGATGGTGGTGGTAATTGGACACTTGGATAACGAGATCCAGCTCGTCGGTATCGTGGTCAAGGGACACAACCTGCGGTCGGTATTGGGGTACCATTTCACGCCGATGGCGCCCGACGCGCCCATTTTCCGCCACCAACTTGCCATTGGCCCATAGTTTATAGGCAGTACACATGATGGGTATTTTAAGTGCCAACGGTGCATTGTGGTGCGGATAGTGTATCTGTAGATGGAAAGTGGCATAGCCGCTGCCTGCCAATGGATTGCCATCCACTTGATAGCCATTCCATGAGCGCGGCAGGTTCATCATCCGGGTCTTAGGATCTACATCTATTGCGCCGGCGAAATCGGTGGGCTCCAGTAAACGATCCCAATAAAACTCCCACTCGCCATCTAAACCCACGGGGCCATCCCGAATAAAATCCCAGTTGGCAAGTTCTAATAACCCACCTTCTGCCAGCGGCCTTTGCCCATGTTCTCTTGTAGCCGGCAGGCAACCGGTCCCAAAAAACAGCAGCAAAAGCAAACATAAGATTAAGCCTCGCATTTTTTTCAACAGTAGCCCTTCCTCAAATGTTGTTATCTGACGCCAGGGGAAGCGAGCACACATTCATTTTAACATTAATAACCACCTTTGTCCCCAATGTTTTAGCCCCTAAGTCTAAAATTTCGTCCATAACCGGGACTAATTTCCCCCTGCACCGCCTGGCCCCTCCTTTTTTACTATACTGCGTGATATTATGTAAGTAAGTTAGGCCGTTGTAGAACGCCTGAATAAATTATTAGGAACCTTGCTAATAAATAACATGATTAGCTTTACACTGTCGCAGAATTAAATTTCTGTGCGCTGTTAACAGTTCCATCGGCAGCTCTAGCCGACTATCTAAGATCGTGGAGGTGTTTCAACTGAAAACCATTGGCCTTGTTGGCGGCATGAGTTGGGAGAGCAGTGCTGAGTATTATCGTATTATTAACGAAACAGTAAAACGAAAACTAGGCGGACTTCATTCCGCGGTCTGCATTCTGTCCAGCCTTGACTTTTACGAAATAGAAAAAGCCCAGTCAGAAGGCGACTGGGAACGGGTGTCCACTATTTTATCGCAGGCCGCCATCGGTTTGGAAAAAGCCGGGGCCGATTTTTTTCTGCTTTGTTCCAACACAGTCCATAAAGTTGCTGCTCTGATCGAGCAGCAGGTTACGAT
>DATERQ010000078.1:0-5222 GCA_035271345.1 bacterium
AAGCGACTATTGGCAACGCTAGTGAAAGCCTGGCGGAAAATAAGTAGATTCTGCTTGGCCAAAGTAAACCCTGCTGCCAACCGATGGCCACCAAAAGTAGTAAGATGAGTGCGACAATCTTCCAGGGCTTTGTATAGGGAAAACCTAGGGATACTGCGACCAGACCCCTTGCCAATGCCTTCCAGCAATGATATCACCAAAGCCGGACGGTGCCATTTATCCACTAACCGTGACGCAACAATACCTATGACCCCAGGATGCCAGCCTTCCCCAGCTACAACCACGGCCATTTCCTTATTAAGATCAACATTCCGCTCTACTTGGGTTATTGCCTGGTCCAAGACATCAGTCTCAATCTGTTGCCGCTTACGGTTCAAGCAATCTAGTTGTCGCGCTATCTCATGGGCCTTGCGCTCGCTATCGGCCAAAAAGAGTTCAACCGCGGGTGTTGCACTTCCTAATCGCCCGGCTGCATTCAAGCGCGGAGCTAGTCTAAAGGCAACATCTCCGGAGTCAACACTGTCTAGATCCACTTGGGAGAATTCAGCCAAGGCTTTCAAGCCCAGCAGTTCGGTAAATCCCATGGTTTTGAGGCCATGGGTGACAATGATCCGATTCTCGCCCACTAGAGGTACAACATCGGCTATAGTGCCTAAAGCAGCCAATTCCAGCCAACGCTGATCGACGCTATTGTGAATCGCACAGGCTAGTTTAAAGGCCACCCCTGCCCCACACAAATCTTTCAGGGAGTCTTCACCTTGAAATACCTTAGGGTTGAGAATAGCTGTCGCCGGCGGTAGAATTGCTGGTGGCAAATGGTGGTCACAAATGATCACATCCAGTCCTTGTCTTTGAGCCCATTGTAGTTCAGCTAGGCTGGATATTCCACAATCCACGGTGATTATCAGGCCGGCGCCACCCCGCCATAAATCCATCAGCCCGGCTTGGCTTAGGCCATATCCTTCCGTCAACCGTTCAGGTAAACGATAGCTAACATCCAGTCCAAGTTCCCGAAGGGCCAATATCAATAATGCCGTACCGACGATGCCATCGGCATCATAATCGCCGAACACCCCTACCTGCTCTTGTCGTTTGCAGGCTAATCGAATTCGATCAACAGCCGCATCCATATTGGGTATGGACATAGCAGGCTGAAGATCTGACAATTTTGGCGATAAAAACTTCTGTGCTTCTTGTTTAGTTTTGAAGCCACGCTGAGACAGCATAGCCGCTGTCAATTTTGTAATTCCAAGTCCGGAACTCAAAGCATCCACTTCTTGACTGGTTGGAGGCGGCAGCAGTTCCCATCTCTTCACTGCCCGTTTTCTCCTTCAGTAGCTGATAGCTTGTTACCCTCTTTTGCTTTGACAGATTTTTGTAATCGCACCAGTTCAAATTCTAACCGTTCAATGCACAAATCAGCTTCTTTTAGTCGCCGAGACTGTCTTATCAGTCTTACGGTACCTAACAAAAATGCGGCTGCAGCCCCCAGCGCTGCAGTTCCCAGAATCACTAATACCAGTGATATTTTAAACTGCCAGACCAAAAAAGCCACCACCACTGGCTTGGCATTTTGCACCGCAAAAATCGCCACCAACAAGGCACAAATTAGTGCCAACACCAAGATTAACAGTGTAAAACCCTCCCTTATTGTTCCGGTGAGGGTTTTATTCGCCGCTGAGTAGAATTATTCCTTCTAATGGCTACGATGACGTCGTAGCTCTTCCCGAATTAATTGCGCCAAAAGAGGCGTATCTAACTCTTTTATTATGTACAGCCGCCCGCCACTTACTTGTTTCAGTTTTTCCAAAAAGGACTGATTGGGACTAAGTCCGATGCAAACGAGCTCCGCCGGGGCAAATCTAAATCCTGCAGCCATTTTAAGGGCATCGGCGCTAGGATCACCGCCAGCCAAAGGCACCGTCGGAATGCCATCGGTAATAAGGATTACCAGTGGCCTTCGCGCCCGATATCGCTGCACAAAGGAAAGAGTCTCTTGCAAAGCACGGGCCAAGGGGGTAAGTCCAAATGCCTTGAGCATCAAGAGCTGCTGTTGGATATCGCTCCATGAACTGGTAAACCGAGGTGGAACAAAAATACTTTCACCCTGAAATGCGATAACGGCCACCTTATCTTTAACCGATAGGACCAAATGTTGGGCCAAAAACTGAGCTGCGCGTAGTCGGCCGCCGGACATAGAGGCACTACTATCCAATACCAGCACAATATTTGCCCCCTGAGACTTCAGACGCCGACTATAACGCCAACACCGGTAATGAATGCAGCCTGGTCGGCTTTCCCCTTGAATCCAGTGACAAGCAGCGGTGGCAGCAGTAGCGGTCAAATTTAGTTGACCATCTTCACTGTCTTCAGTAGTTCCTGTTGATTCTCGCAGTCTAAGAAACCCTGGCCCCAAACTTGTATAAAAAGACCCCTTTGGGTTTCCGGAGCGGCTTGGAAGGCGGCGCAGATAGCGCCGTAGTTTGCTTTCTAATTCCGGCAAATGTAAGCGAACCAGGCTCAACAATTGTAACCCTTTATGGGTCAGATGCCATTTTTTTCCCCTTTTTTCCATGTATCCGCTTACACTTAAAGTCTCTAAAATTCGGTCGAGTTCACCCCATCGTTGCCGTAAACCAACATCAGATTGCAACGGACATAGGCTTAACAAATGAAGAAGCTCTGTCGGCGGCAACGTATCGACGCTTAACCTATGAGCTGTTTCAAGCAGATCAGCATTTTCACTAGCACCAGTTTCTCGGCCCGAACCTTGTTCACGCAAAAACGAATCGCTTTCTGCTGTATAGGCAGACAGATCTGTTTTTGCGTTACTATTCCCCTGTAAGTGCAAGGCCACTTTCTCTACTTTACGAATCTCTAAACCCTGTTCCATTATTTCTCTTTCCAAAGCCAGGACAATAGGTACTAATAATGGTAATTCCGTTGGTAATAACTCCAATGCAAGGTGAACATGGTTGGCATGGGCCCGCCGTACTGATTGCTTGCGACCAAATAAGAGGCTGCCGCTGATTCGCCCACCTCCGGTAGCGGTTTGGATGTCCATGCGATCCAACAAATCGATGGCTGGTAGTCCTTGGTCTTTAACTCCATTTATTATCGCCTGAGCTACTGTTCGGTGGTTGACTGCACCTACTTGATGAAAAACATCCAGGTGAAAAATAGTGTTTCTCATCTTCCGTCCATAAAAAGTCTGGCCAGCATCGGCAGCAAGCACCTTCACTTCTTGGGGTTGATTAACAGATATCATATGGACTCTCTTACTGATTACAGCACTTTCACCTAAACGGACAGCTTCATTATCCGTCAACATAGCGGCTAGTCTAGACCCAATTTGCCTTATTTTAGTGATTGGGAGCATCATCGACCTCCCCCTCGATAATACTATCCTCTAAATCCAATTCCCACAATGGCATCGCTACGCTAGGGGGGGCTACCAAAGGCATATCCAGTGGGTTCCCTGGTTGGGACGAAGTTTTAGACCCACCTCCACTAGCTGCGGCCCTCCCAGCTTTGGAACCATCAATCCGGTTCTCTTTCGGGTAACGATCGTGTTTGCGGCTTAACAATCTTCGAAACCAGGCTATCAATCTATGCCATCGACCAGGCTCCTGTTGGCAGCCCCTTTTGCCAGTATTGGAAACCGATGATGGGTTTGATCGATTAACATCCACCGACACTAAATTACTTCCGGCAGCGGCGGCGGTGTGATCCAACAATCCACGCTCACGCTGCAAGTCTTTAAGTACAGCAGCCAATTGTTCCGGATCAAGCCTATGTCTCAACGCCGCGGGAGTAACTGCAAGCACGTCATCCCAGCCCACCTGGCATCCGTCTCTATGGACAGTATGAAGTGCAGCGCCCGTTTTAATAGCTTCTAGAGCCCGAATGCTCTCCAGATGATGTTTGATATAAATTTCAGCTATGGATTCCAGCATCGCCGCTGGAAACATTATATCTTGCACCCGTGTTGCTTTCCGAGCCAATGCTAGTCCCAATTCTATGTCCGCCGCCAAAGCTTTGCTTAGGCCTTGTTTAGTTTTGCAATCCTGATTTAAAATCGCAAGCAAAGGTCCCACCTCCAGCGGCCGTTTCATTTGGACCATAAAATCAAACCGATCAGATAGTTGTCGTCTAATGTCCGCCAATGAACCCGGATCCTCATCTGGATTAGAGCTGGCCCAAATGCTTACTTCTAAAGGAAGGGCCACCGTAGGCAGCCCGTTTTCTTCGATCTGGACCCGGCCCGGTTTTGTTCCCATAGCGTCCAACAGGATGTCAGTTAGCTCTGGCGCCGTATCCGCCAACCGGTTGATTTCATCCACCAAAACAATACCTCGATGGGCCCGAGGTAGAGTGCCAGGGAGTATGGCCGCTTCCGGTCGGTTCGTGTCAGTAAGGGCGGTTAAATCTAGAGTACCTGTTACCGTTCCTATTTTAGCCGAATGCGATATTTCAAAGAATGGAATTGTAACTTGTTCCAGCGCAAAAGACTTGGCCTCATCTTCCTGAAGTAAGTGATGGCGGGGGCAATGAGGCGAGTTGGGGTCACAATTAAACATACATCCTTTAATCCGATACAGCAGCGGCAACAGAGAAGAAGCAGCTCGCAAAATCGTGGTCTTTCCAGTCCCGCGTAGACCTTCCACATGTAAATGTAGAGGCGTTTTAGCAATAACCCCGATAATCGCTAATTCGGTGAATAGGAGCAATTCTTGATTGCCTTGGTGCCGGATCAACGAAGTATATGAGCGCAAAGTGGATTGCTCTCCTTTACAGCAACGATCTGCCACTAGTCTATCCGAAACAAGCCAGCCCAATCCGCAATAAAAAACGCCCTTTGATTATCAGGGCGTTTTAATCCTTCATCATAATAGCATCAGGCATCTTGGAAAAATAGTATTTATCCGGCTTAGCCTCTGCTATGTAATAGGCGCCATAAAGGGGATGCAATAAAGATAGAAGAATATGTTCCCGCCAGTAAACCGATAAGAAGAGCTAATGCAAACACCTTGGTCGTTTCGCCGCCAAGCACGAGTAGTGACACCACAGTAAAAAGAGTTGTTAAAACAGTATTCATGGATCTAGTGAGAGTTTCCGAAATGCTTTGGTCCACAACGTCGCCCAAACTCCCTTTTCGGGTTGTTTTCATGTTTTCCCGTAGTCGATCGAATATTACTATGGTATCGTTAATGGAATAACCC
>DATERQ010000079.1:0-2030 GCA_035271345.1 bacterium
ATATGGAGGGCTAATGACGCCGTTGGCGCGGCCGAGGGCGGCGGAAGGATTGGAGGAAGGATCGTGAAAACGGAGATCCTAGTCCACGATAATATAGAAGAAACGTGGGTTGCGGTACTGGAAAATAGGGTATTGGTCGAATTGTACGTAGATCAGGGGGGTAGCGAGCGGTTTAGCGGCAATATTTATAAGGGTCGGGTGGAAAATGTGTTGCCGGGCATGCAAGCAGCATTTGTGGATATTGGCCTGGAACGCAATGCTTTTTTATACGTTGATGATATAGTCGTTAAGGGCAACAAGGCAGCAAAAACGTTTAATATCCAAGAAGTATTGCAGCCCGAACAACAGGTGGTAGTGCAGGTATTGAAAGAACCAACAGATTCGAAGGGAGCCCGGGTCAGCATGCATTTATCACTACCCGGCCGGAACCTAGTGCTAATGCCAGGGGCGAACCATGTGGGAGTGTCGCGCCAGATAGGCGATGAAAAAGAGCGAGAACGATTGCGTCAAGCAGCTAAAAACATTAAGCCCTCCGGTATGGGGCTTATTGTCCGTACTGTGGCTGAAGGGATGGTAGAAGACGAATTTTCCCAGGACTTGGACTTTTTACTTCGGCTACATAAAACGATAAAGCGTCGTCGGAAAACTAGAGCGGCCCCGGCGTTACTATACCGGGATTTGGATTTGGTATACCGTATTGTCCGTGATTTGTTTACTCCTGATGTTGATCGATTTGTGGTGGACAGTTGGGAGGTATACGAGCGTACTTTGGAATTGTTGAACATTATGAGTCCCGAACTGCAAAGCCGGGTTGAGTATTTTGAACCGGAACGGGATTTATTGTTGACTTACGGTCTCGAAACCGATGTTGAAAAGGCTTTTCGCCGAAAAGTATGGCTTAAATGCGGGGGGCACATAATAGTTGATCAAACTGAGGCTCTCACTGCCATTGATGTAAACACAGGAAAGTTTGTCGGCAGCACCTCCCTTCAAGCTACGGTGCTGAGAACTAATCTGGAGGCCGTCCGGGAAATAGCGCGTCAAATTCGTTTACGCAACATTGGCGGCATCATTGTAGTGGACTTTATCGATATGGAAGAACCGGGGGCAAAAGCTCAGGTGGTGACGGCACTAGCAGAACAGCTTGGCCGCGATAAAGTAAAGGCGCACGTATTAGGCTTGACCAAACTTGGATTGGTGGAAATAAGTCGCAAAAAAGAACGACGTAGTTTGGAAGGAGTGTTCTTAAAACCATGTCCTTACTGCGGCGGGAAAGGCAAGATACTATCTGAGCAAGCAGTAGGGCTCAAGGCTCGGAGACAGATTCAGAGGCTGGTGGCAGAAGAATCGCCAAGGGCATTATTGGTGGAGGCACATCCGTCGGTGGCGGCGGTATTAATCGGTCCGGGGGGGAAAAGCCTGAACCGCCTAGAAAAAGAAGTAGGTATCCCGGTCCAGGTGCGGGGGATGGAGAGTCTACACAGCGGTGATTTTACCTTGGTACCGCTGGCTTCTAAAAAAGAACTATTGGCGGTTGCGACACCGGTTAGAGCCGGGCAGATTATTACTGCTACTATCGAAGAGAGGCACCTGGCTAATTCTGAAGACGGAGTGGCTCGGGTTGAAGGTTTTGTTATTAGAGTGGAAGGAGGAGCTGCTTTAGTCGGGCAGACGGTGCAGCTAAAAATAACGACAGTACTGCGTACTTATGCCAAGGCGCAACTGCTAGAAGATATGCTTTGAGGAGCTATTTGCGGTGCCCTCAAAGCCAGGCCCAACAAGGGATCCCGCCCAGGCCCAAAAAACTTTCCCCCAAAAAAGGTCCCAAACAAGCCCTTTTCAGGCATAAAAAAGGCCCGGGTCAAAAATCCACCCCAGTCCCAAATCTAGCCAAAAGTAAAGACAGGCAAGCCTTCCTATGGTAAAATTAAAGGTAAGCACCAAAACATTACCAACTAGGAGGATGCCTGTCATGGCCATTATACCACAACAAAAGCTTTTTAGGTGGGAAGAAATTCAAACATTAGGCG
>DATERQ010000080.1:0-3497 GCA_035271345.1 bacterium
ATGTTAAATACCATCACCGGCTCCATTACGTTCAGTTCAAACTGGCCGGCTTTGGCAGCCAAAGACACGGTCTGGTCGTTGCCCATAACTTGAAAAGCCACTTGGTTCACCACTTCGACGATTACGGGGTTGACTTTACCCGGCATGATGGAAGAACCCGGCTGGACTGGAGGCAGGTTAATTTCGTTAAGCCCGGCTCTGGGTCCCGACGACATTAATCTTAAATCATTAGCGATCTTGGACAAATTTAGGGATAATATTTTTAGGCTGCCCGAAA
The DNA here is from genome assembly GCA_035271345.1 of bacterium. Classification (GTDB taxonomy): domain Bacteria; phylum Bacillota; class DTU030; order DUMP01; family DUMP01; genus DUNI01. The sequence continues at coordinate 278 of DATERQ010000080.1, forward strand.
AAGCAGCCAGGGTATCAACGTTTTGAGTGGCGTCCACCATGTTGTCAGAGCCGGTAATAGGGAGGCCGGAGATTGTTTTTAGTTGTTCGGTTACATATTCGATGTATTTTATGTTAGCGTTAAGGCCGGTCCCCACTGCAGTGGCCCCCAGATTGATTTCGGTGAGACCGTTGGCAGCAGTTGTGATTCTGCCAATGTCTCTTCTAATACTTTCGGCATAGGCCCCGAATTCTTGCCCCAAGCGGATCGGAACGGCATCTTGAAGGTGGGTTCGGCCCATTTTTATGACCCGGTCAAATTGCTCGGCTTTGGTCAAAAGGGCCTGACGCAATTTCTCCAATTCCGAACTGAGCCCCGCTACCATTTGTAACAGTGTTATCCGGATGGCGGTGGGGAAGACGTCATTAGTGGATTGGGACATGTTAACATGGGAATTAGGCGAGACTAAATCATAATTTCCTTTTTTTCCGCCAAGGAGCTCAATTGCCCTGTTGGCTATGACCTCGTTTATGTTCATGTTCAATGAAGTGCCGGCACCGCCTTGGATAACATCCACTGGGAATTGGTCTAAATGTTGGCCGGCCAAGATCTCGTCGGCCGCCTGGATGATGGCGTCTGCCTTTTTTTGTTCTAGTTGGCCCATTTCTAAATTAGCCTTGGCCGCTGCTTTTTTTACCATGGCCAGGGCTTGCACTAATTCCCTGGCGGCTTTATAACCGGTGATGGGGAAGTTTTCCACTGCCCGTTGGGTTTGGATGCCATAGTAGGCGCTTGCCGGTATTTCTTTGGAGCCCAATAAATCATATTCCAGCCGTTTTTTGTTCATCGCCCTACCACCTTCATCATATTTTGATTTAAATTTGATTTACGATGCTACAAACTGCATACAGTATACAAGATCCTGTTAAAAAAGTATCATATAAGGCAATTTGTGTCAAGCAATATCTGGCCTTTCTTTCCATGGCCGGTAATGTTAAAATTATTTAACAAAGGGGATTTGATGATAATAGGATGGACGGTGAAATAAAATGCAGGGCCGGAAATTGGCCTCCATCATCGATCATACGCTTCTTAGGGCTACGGCTACCGAGGCCGACATTGAAAAGTTGTGCTGGGAGGCGAGGGTGCATGGTTTCGGCACTGTCTGTATCCAGCCTTGTTTTGTGAAGTTGGCGGCGGCGCTACTGGAAGGGACTGCAGTTAAGGTGGCCACTGTGATTGGATTTCCCCTGGGGGCGACCACCAGCGAGATCAAGGCGGAGGAAGCCCAACAAGCGGTGGAAAATGGCGCTCAAGAGCTGGATTTGGTGCTCAATATTGGCGCTTTGAAAGAAAAAAGATTTGAATATGTACTGGCTGACTTAAAGGGGGTAATAGAACGAGCAGGAGAAGCAAGGGTGAAAGTTATTATGGAAACTTGCTATCTCACTGATGATGAAATTATCAAGGCCTGTCAGCTAGCGGTGGCGGCTGGAGCCGAATTTGTAAAAACCTCTACCGGATTTGGTCCGGCCGGGGCAAAATTGGAACAAGTTCAACTGATGCGCCAAACTGTGGGACCTGGTATTGGTGTGAAAGCGGCTGGTGGCATCAGTTGCTATGAAGATGCTATAGCTATGATCAAGGCCGGAGCCAATCGAATTGGAGCCAGTGCCGGAATAAAGATTATTAAGGGGAAAGTGAAAACAGGTTGTAGCTAGATGATGAACAACGATAAGAGGATGTGCTCTAAAGATGGGTATGCTCGATATTATTGCTACTAAGCGGGACGGAGGCGAGTTAACGGCGACGGAAATTGAATTTTTAATCCGGGGCTATGTCGCCAATGAAATCCCCGATTATCAGGTGGCGGCTTTCTTGATGGCTGTTTATATCCGGGGCCTATCCGAGGCCGAGACAGTTGCCCTCACCATGGCCATGGCCAAATCAGGTGATATGCTGGACTTAGCCGAAATCCCCGGAGTAAAAGTAGATAAGCATAGTACCGGCGGTGTAGGCGATAAGACAACCTTGGTGGTGGCGCCGCTGGTGGCGGCAGCCGGAGTGCCGGTGGCAAAAATATCCGGACGGGGCTTAGGGCACAGTGGCGGTACTGTGGATAAACTGGAATCTATTCCGGGATTTCAAGCGGAATTGTCAGCGACGGATTTCATTGCCAACGTGCGCAAAATCGACCTGGCCATTTCCGGGCAGACAGGGAATTTGGCCCCGGCCGATAAGTTGATTTATGCTGTGCGCGATGCCACGGCTACGGTGGCCAGCATTCCCCTCATTGCCAGTTCCATTATGTCAAAGAAGATTGCCGCCGGAGCCGATGCCGTTATTTTAGATGTAAAGTGCGGCCGTGGGGCCTTTATGCCCGATTTGCCGGCGGCTCGGGTTTTGGCCCAAACGATGATAAATATTGGCCGCAGTGTGGGCAAAAAGACGGTGACTGTGATCAGCAACATGGATCAGCCGCTGGGTGCTGCCGTGGGCAATGCGCTGGAGGTAAAAGAGGCTATCTTGACTTTACAAAACCAGGGGCCAGCCGATCTCAGCCAATTGGTTCTTGCCTTGGGAGCCGAGATGTTGGTTGTGGCTGGCCGGGTTGATTCGGCCGCAGAGGGGAGACAATTATTAGAGAAACTGTTGACCACTAGAGTCGCGTGGGCAAAATTTCGAGAATTTGTGGTTGCTCAAGGCGGCGACCCAGCAGCGGTGGATAACCCAAAACTGCTGCCTCAGGCCCAATTTGTGTTGCCGGTCCGTTCTTGTTCCGATGGCTTTATTGTGGGATTGGCAGCGGATAAAGTAGGCCGAGCGGCAGCGGCTTTAGGCGCCGGTCGGCAGAAAAAAGGGGACATTGTCGATCCCGCTGTGGGAATCGTGCTAAAGAGCAAGCTGGGGGACAAAATACAAACAGGGCGGCTGTTGGCGGAGGTCCACGCCAACGATTTGCTTAAGGCGGAGGGTGCAGTAGAGGAACTGATATCTGCCTATGAAGTTGGCCCGGGGCCGGCGCCGCCAAAACCGCTAATCTTTCAGGTGCTGCCATAGTTTGGCCGGTAGTGGCTCTTATGTTACTGTTGGTATGACAATTAATTGTTGTACAGAGGGCAGGAAGCGGAGTTTCCAGGCGCGAAGAGAGGAACGAAGGAGGTTATAAGGGTGTATACGGTAAAACGTCGTCCGTTGGCGGAACTGACTGTTGAGTTGGCAGCGGCAGCCCAAGGCAATA
>DATERQ010000081.1:0-5859 GCA_035271345.1 bacterium
AGATTCACAGCTGTTAAGCCCCACAATGTATATCTTGCGCGCTTTAATGAGGGCCTTCGTGGCCTTATTTATGTGGTCATTGGAAAAGTCGGCTAATGTTTTTTGAATGTTACTGATATCGAACTGAAATATTTCGGTCAAAGCAGAATCTATTTGTCTTTTTCGCCCGATGGATTGAACCATTTTTGCCGATGGGGTTTCAGAAGCTAGAACATAACTATAGAGTTCGTTTTTCAACTCAGCAAAGCCAGAATAACCAATTGCCTTAGCAAATCGGACCACAGTGGCATCACTAACACCGGCAACTTTCCCCAGGTCTAAGGCGGACAGATTAGCCACCTCCCGGTAATGCTGTATAATATACTCCCCTAATATTTGCTGGCTTTCAGGTAGATCAGACATCTTGTTTGAAATTATCCCCAATACGTTCTTTGACTTCAATATTTTTTCGCCCCTTGGTAGTTATTATTACTACGATCCTACCCATTGTAGTAAATACTACTTCGGCACGGAGACCTGAAACCCTCTTTTGGTAATAAATAATTCCAATAATTTTGTTTTATCTTTCGTGGGGATAAATCTGGCCCGCAGAATACACGTACTACCCGGGCCAAGAATTTCCTGTACTTTGTTTTGCTAAACACGTTATAATGTATTTGTTGGTATAAAATCAAATTCGAGGAGAGGATTAAATGCTAAGGCGCTGGTCAATAACCTTGTTGGCTTTGTTACTGCTGGTTTCTAGCGCTGCTTTTGCCGCTGAACCGATGGCGGAAAACACTGTGGAGACTGCTTTACTGCGGGGGGATTTCGCTGCTTTGCTGGTGGAGGCGGCTGGATTGGAAGGTGAAGGCAGCCCGGCGGATGTATTGATTCAACATGGCATTATGAATGGTGTTCCGGGTAAAAATGCCGACGCTGGCCGGCCCATCAAGCGGGTCGAAGCGGCGGCTCTGTTGGGAAGAACTATTGGCATCTCAGATGGTGTTATGCCTCCGCCTGATGCCGATATCACCCTGCCTCCCAGCCACTGGGCCTATGGTTCTTATGCTTGGCTTACCCGTCTGGGCCTGGTAGCCGGTGACCCTGAAGCTGTACTTAGCCCCGATGAGGGTGCCTGGTTGGTAAAATACGCCTTTGAGCCCACCACGGAAGATGTGCTGGCCATTCTGGAACAATCACAACAGCAATCCCTGGCCGAAGAAGCAAGCCGACTACAGGTGGCCTTGGACGGCAAAATACAACTGATACCCCGCCCCGGCGTGGAAGGAGCCGAAGAGATCCAATCTTCCCTGACTCCGGAACTGCATGTGCTTCAAACCATGGTGCTACCGGATAAGATCCACCAACTTACCACCATGAAAATAGGCCTAGCTGGTTTGGACGCGGAGGAAATCGTGTCGGAGTCCTATATTGTCGCTGGTGGCATGTACCAACAGCTACCTGACCCTGAAACCGGAGAAACCCGCTGGTATAAATACCCGGCTGAAATGATGCCCGATATGGAACAGCTAATCGAGCAAGCACAACAACAGGCCCAAGTAATTCCAGCCGGTTTGGAAAAAACAACCTTTTATAAGCTTCTGGGAACTAAGGAGTGTAACGGTAAACAGGTATATGAGCTGTCATTTTATAGCCGGATTGATGATATACCCGATTTTTTATCCAAAGCTTTAAGCAACTTCGGCGGCGATGAATTACTAACCGAGGCCTTGTCTGCTGCCGGTAACATGGTGGATACCCTCTCTATTTGGGGCCTTAGCTCCATCAATGTGGACGATCACCTGCCCCACCAGACCACCATCGGCATGACCTTGACCTTGGCGGAAGAATTCCTGGGTGAAGCCATACCGCTACAGGCAATAGAATTTTTGCTCACGTCAGGCGAATACCGCTATGGGGAAGAAATTGAGATTGTAGTGCCAGGAGAAGTACTGGCCGCACCGGAATACGAATTTCCCGGGCTAGACTTCGACCAAGAATTTGATCTGGACGAGCTCGACCTGGAAACCCCAGAAGAACTGGAATTGGAGCCAGGGCTTCAGTAAAACCATAATTATTACCACAACACCCCCTTAGGGTAGCCTAGATTGCCAGCCCGAGGGGGTATTTTGCCTTTACGGTAACCTGAAAATTCGAGTGAAAATAGGAACTATGATACAATGGTGGCAGGAAGAAGAAGGGAGTCCATATTATGACCTATCAAAGGAGTGCCACCTTAGAACCCAAAGCCCAATTAAAAGCCGATATCAACAAAGAAATAATTGCCTTTGCCAACAGCAAAGGTGGGACAATTTTCGTGGGTGTAGATGGCAAAGGCCAAATTATTGGCGTCCAGAACGCTGCTGAAGTGATTAGCAAAATCCGCGATTTGGCCCAAACCACTATCAAACCCGCTGTCAATACTCTCACCCATTACAGCACCGAAGTTATAGACGGAAAAGATATTGTTAAAATCGAGGTGGGCAAAGGCCCCAGCAGCCCATATTTCCTCGCCCAACAAGGACTATGCCCAGCCGGTGTTTTTGTTCGCAAGGGATCCGCTTCTGTTTCCGCCCCCAATAACATTATCCGCCGCTTGATCAAGCACACCGATGGCAATGTCTACGAGCAAATGCGATCGTTGGACCAGAATCTCACTTTTGAAGACACTGCAGTCGAATTTGCCCGCCACGGTATTTCCTTTGACGACCGCCGGGCCCGGGCTATGGGCCTTATTAGCGAAGACGACATCTACACAAATCTAGGTTTACTATTGTCCGATCAATGCCAGCATACGATAAAGGTTGCTGCTTTTGCCGGAAAAACAAAGTCCATTTTCAAGGATCGCCAACAATTCAAGGGCCCCTTGCTAACCCAATTTCGAGCTGTTTTCTCTTACTTGGAGTCCCTGGACCAAACCAGCGATAAATTTACCGGCGTCTCCCCTATTGCCGGCGATGATTACCCCCCAACAGCCCTTCGGGAAGCCTTGCTCAACGCCATTGTTCACCGCGATTATTCCTATAATTCCAGCACCTTAATCAGCATCTTTGATGACCGGATGGAGCTGGTTTCCATGGGTGGCTTGGCTCCAGGCATTAATTCCAAAGACATAATGCTGGGCATTTCCCATTCCCGCAATGAAAGATTGGTAAAAATATTTTCTGATCTAGGCTTAATTGAAGCCCATGGCACCGGTATGCAAAAAATAATGGATGCTTATGCTGACTGTAAAGCGAAACCAGAAGTAAAGATATCCGGCAATGCTTTTCTTTTTACCCTCCCAAACATAAACGCGGCTGCCATGGCCGTATCGTTTACCGAAAACGAGCAGGCTGTTTTGCGGCTGTTGGAGCATCAGCCAGCAGTTACCCGCAAAGATGTGGAAGTCCTTCTGGCTCTCTCCCCGGCCGCCACCGGGAAAACAATAAGGCAATTGATGCGTAAAGACGTTCTGTCGGTGGAAGGGCATGGGGTCAATACCAAGTATGTCCTCAAGCCGTCAGGCTAAAAAGGCCCACCATCAGTCTTCCTCAGCGGTCTCTCACCTGCTGCAGCGCTATTTTGGTCAAGGCCCTGGCGATATCCTCAAGGCCGAGCCGGTTGACCTCTTCTATTTGTTCAATTATAGGGTCCGGAAAAGCATTGATCCCGGCATAGGCACCTGCAATGGAACAGGCTATGGCTCCTACCGTATCGCAATCGCCGCCCAGGTTGGCTGCCAACAGCGCGGTTTTCATCGGGTCTCCCCCGGCCAGTATCAATAAAGCCATGGCCACCGGCACCGTTTCCGTTATGGCAACGGTGGTTCCCACCAGCTCATACAAATCCCTGGCTGCTCCCTCCTCATCGCCACTGGCTATCATGCCCAACGCCCAATCAATACGCCGGGAGATGGACGGCGCCGCCACCCTGCGGCCCAAGGCGGTCCCCAAGTCGGCCCCGCGTTTTGCCGCCGTGACAATTTGCGCCAGCGAAGTATCAGCCGTGAGGGCTGTGGCTATAGCAGCACTGATTGCGGCCGCGCCGGAGATTGCCACACTGGTGCCATGGGTGGGAAGACAACATAATTCCGTATCTGCCACGGCCCCCTCTACATTCCCCGGATGAATCAGGCCCACCGGGCTGATACGCATGGCAGCACCGTTAGTTTCACCGAACATACCTGCTTTTGCCGCCGGAACCCCGTTCCCAAGCTGCAACAAGGCTGCTCGCGAACTAGGCCCCAAGATCATGGATTCCGGAGCCAGGAATCCCCCCTGCCGGGCCCAATTCAATATTTCCCCAGCGATGGTTTCCGGCACTACTTTGCCTTTTTCTGCAATTATGGCTTTAGCCACAGCCACAGTCTGCCCGGTATCATCAGTTACGCTGCCGGCAGGCAGGCCGGCGTGGGTCAAATGCCCCGGTGGCGCCGCCAAAAAGCCTGTGATCACACCCAACTGTTCTCTAATCTCGCCTGGGCTAAGAAGAGACGAGGGCATACCCATGGCATCTCCCACTGCCACTCCCATTAAAGATCCATAAACTCCGGCCGCCAGTTTATCCTTCATCTTCATCCCTCCCGGGCCAAGCCCAGTCCTATTTTTCCATTGATAAAGGCCGATCGCATACATACCATACCTTACTCTTGGCGATAGGATTCTGTTCACGCCCGCTTAGATTTGGGGGAGGAATACCATGCGCATTTTAGTAGATGCCGATGCTTGCCCAGTAATTGACATCGTAGAGAGGGTGGCCCGGGAATTTAAGATCCCGCTGCTGCTAATTACCGATGTCAACCATCTGCTCCAGTCTGACTATGCTGAAGTTATCATCGTCGGTCAAGGGCCCGATGCCGTCGACTATGCCCTAATTAATCGTACCGCCCCCGGCGATATTGTCGTAACCCAGGATTATGGCCTCGCCGCCTTGGCCCTGGCCAAAGGCGCCGCTGCCATTAACCACAACGGTCTGATCTACTCCGACCAGAATATCGACCGCCTCCTGTTCCAACGCCATCTGGCCCAAAAACAACGCCGCGCCCGTGGCCGGCTGGCCCCGGTGCCGGCGCGGCGGAAAGAAGACGACCGGGCCTTTGAGCGCAATTTTCGGGATTTGATCCAGGCAGGGCGGCCATAGCCCTGGCCTTTCGACCCCCTACTGGCGCCCAGTTGCCGTTACCAATAAGCTAATCCCCACCGGTAAAATGCAGGTGCCTGCTGCCACCACGCCGGAGTCGTTAAAAATCAGGGCTGCTGCTGTGGCCACGATGCCGGCCTTGGCGGCATAGGAAAGATATTGATAGCGATCTTGGGTTTGCTCCCATACCCCCAGCGGCCAACAAAATGCTGCTGCTAAAACTACAGTCACCGCCGCCAAGATCCGACTCCAGATGCTGTGTTTGAGCAAGCGATAGTTCAAAGCCAGTTTTCTTTTTGCCACCTCTACCATCTCCGCTGGGCGCTGGCGGACAAGGGTAAAGAACTGCCCAATGTGAGACTGCTGTTCTGGGCTGCGCCCGCCATCGACCAAAAACAAAAGCAAGAGAAACACCATCAGACCCAAGCCCAGTCCGGCCAGGTCTTTTTTCTTTATCCGGCCCCTGAACAGTTGCAAGAAAAAAGTGCCAAAGCCTAAAAACGCCGCCATGGCCCCGCCCACATTAGTACCCAGATTTGGCAAGGCGATAATGGCCAACACAACTGTCAAAATCACTGTGCTAACAAGCTGGGCTCGCCGCCGGTTCAAGCGGTAATGTTCCAATAAGGTTGCCGTGCCCATGAGCGTAGCCCCGAGTAAAAATCCCATATATTCGTTCCCAATCCCGTAAAAACGCGCCCCCACCGTGGGATCATAGCTTAAAATTGAAGTTTTCAGCAGCGGATTGTTGATCAC
>DATERQ010000082.1:0-6840 GCA_035271345.1 bacterium
CCAGGCACCTGCACCCGATCGAAGCCTAATAAATGTAGACGTTCACTTAAAGACGCACTTGGGGGTAAATCACGAACCAAGTGCTGTAGGCGTGCTTCGGCTATAAAACGGTTGTTCACATTTAAGATTCCGCCAACGCAGCCGCCAGGGCAAGCTTGGGCTTCAATAAAATCAATGTCAGTTAACCGTCCCAGTTCAATTTCTTCCAATACACTAATTATATTATGAATCCCATCTACTACAAGGGAGTTGCCGATTCCGCTGGCAGCCTGTTCTCCACCGGAGCTCCCCCAACCAATCCCAGTCTTGCCGGCCCGGGCCAACCCCGTTTGTTGCTGGCCTAGGTTTTGGCGCAAATCACCATAAATATCAGCAACGGCCAATACCCGATCCACTTCAGACTGGGTACCTCCAACGGGACTCTTGATGGCAGTAACCTTGGCCGGACAGGGACTAAAGAAAAAAGTGCCGATCTTGCTTGGATCAATGCCGGTCTTTCTTGTCGCTACTTGCCGGGCCAGACTTGCCGTCACATGCATCGGGCTTTCAAAAGGAATGATATGTTCCACCAAGGCCGGAAACCGGACCTGTATTAAACGCACTACTGCCGGGCAGGCGGACGATATTAACGGTCTCACTTGGGTATCACTGGTCCTAAAGTAATCATTTACGGCCTGGGATACAATTTCCGCCCCTAAGGCTACTTCCCAGACGTCATCAAAGCCCAAGTTTTTTATCGCTGCCAATACTTGGGCAGGTCCAACATGATCTGGGAATTGGCCATATAATGAGGGAGCCGGCAAGGCTATTGTGTAAGCGAATTGGGCTAAATCCTGAATGTGATCCCGCTCAACATATTTAGCATAGTTTGGACAAGCACGAATGCACTCACCACAGTCAATGCATCTGTCTTCCATAATCTCAGCCTTACCATGACGAACCCGAATTGCTTCCACCGGGCATTTTTTAATGCAGTTAACACAGCCTTTGCATTTATCTCGATCAAGGCGAACGGAATGAAAATAATTCATTGCTTTATCCCTCATTCGCCGATAAACGGATAGTAATTTCCACTCTGGTACCCTGGCTAGGGCAACTGTCTATAATAAGTTCATCTGCACATCTTTTTATATTGGGCAGGCCCATACCAGCACCGAAACCCATTTCACGGATTTCCTGCGAGGCGGTGGAGTAACCCTCTGTCATCGCTTGATCCACATCCGGTATTCCCGGCCCTTGGTCTTGTGCTACTATTGTTATTGCATCTGCAGTCACCCTAAGGCCCATCTGGCCTTGACGGGCATGGGTAACAATATTCATTTCAGCCTCATACGCACAAATTGCTGCACAGCGCACTAGTTTTGGCGGCAAATTAAACGTCTCTAAAGTGCGCTTTATCTTACTGGCTGCTTGCCCGGCGGTGATAAAACAACGTCCCTTAACTGGAAGAGTAAGGTCATAACTGTTAGCCAATTGCATTGTTATCGCCCTGACTTGCCCGAGAGCTCCCTAGCCCGGCTTGATAAAGAATTCCACAAGCCTCATACATATGAAGGTGGGTTCTAAATAAAGGTAAACTCCGTTGTTCAGCCATTCTTAACACATCCTGACCGGGTTTCTTGCCCCGCACGAAAACAATCCCGGCTAAATCCATTAAGTCCGCTGTAGTCACCACTTGCACGTTAGTAAGGCCGGTAAGCAGCACCGTATCTCTTTTGGCCACAAATGCCAGTACATCTGAAATAAGATCGGCCGCACCCCCAGCCGCTATTCTTGCGCCTTCATCAACCGGCGCCACCAGCACTTCCGCGTTTAGTAATTGTACCAGCTTGGCCAATTTCATTGTGTATTCCCCCTACCCCAAAACCAAGCGGTGGGGAGGCTACAAACCCCCCATTTTCTTTGTTATTCTTTCAACAAATACATCTTCGCTTCACTCGACAGAATTCCTTCTTCATCACCCTGTTATTTCCCCTTAAATTTTAATTTCCGATGTTTTGCCCGTCAAAAAAGCGCCTCAAGTGGCGCTCACCAGCCTTTGATACCAAGTTGAAAACAGATCGATTCCGCGCCCCACAGCAGCGGATTTTTGCAGGGCTGTAGCCTCGGTAGCAACAAATAAATTGGAATTAATATCCTGTAGCAGATCCATTATAATTTGTTTTTGCACAGCCGGAATTACCATGCCCTGGGTAGCTTTTAACAGTTTATCCAGTTCTATTATTGCAGTCTCCAATTGGCCTTCCTCAGCCATAATTAAAGTATCCCATACACCATCAGCAAGAGCCGTAACAAAACGGCAATATTCCTCATCAGCAACATTATAGCTGATATCAGGGGCAATTATCCGCTTTTCCACCACTATGGGCTCGAGCATATCGGTCCTTATTTGATTCCGGAAAGAGTCTGCCCGGAAGCGACTCAGAAATAAACCAACCCGAACCTGGGTTAAGCCATCCCCATGGACCTGCTCCACCGGTATCCCCAGGACTGAATACTGTTGTGCCAACCGCTCAGCATTATCTTTCTGGCCGAAGGAGCCAACTTGCACCTGAAACAAACGGAATGAGGGCATACTAGTAGCTGCTGAAGGTTGTGGCTCACTTCCCGGTGCTTCAGCCACTAGAGGTGCCTCTTGGGAAGATGCCGCCAGTGGTAAAGCCGGATCATCAGATGTACCCAGGGAAGGCGAATCAGCTCGTTGATTAAAGAATAGTGTTCCCATGAAATAACCTAAAATTACCGCTGCCACGGCTGCCAGAAGAAATTGCAACAGGCATCCTGGTTGCATCCCCTGGCGTTGCGGCCGACGCACCCGTCGCCCTCCCACACATACTCCTCCTTAATTCCTCCATGGCAAAAGGCTGGTCATATTACCGTAATACAACATCTTAATATATAACCCAACCGGAAATCTCCATTCCCGAACAACAATACAATTTCACAGCTTATTATGTTATAAATTCGGCAACCTAAGGGCAAAATCCTTCTTAAGTAGACCTGTTTTCACAATTGGAATAAGTTTGATCAAGATAAAAGCAGTCTGGGGGAGAAATGGTGGCCACTGATTTTTGGACTCTGTTATTGGTCCCTTTCATTTTAGTCCTTAGTAATTCACTTCTCATTCCTGTATTGCCACAAATTAAAACCGCTTTGGGTATAAGTCTTTTTCAGAGCGGACTTATTATCACCGCTTTTTCTTTAACCGCCGGCCTGGTGATCCCCGCCGCCGGTTATTTATCCGATCGAATTGGACGCAAAGCAGTGATGGTGCCGGCTCTGTTCTTGTTCGGTATTGGCGGTACCGCTGCCGGCCTTGCAGCCTGGCTGCTAAAACACCCTTTCCCTTGGATTTTAGCCGCCAGGGTTCTACAGGGTATTGGCGGCGGTGGAACCTACCAGTTGGCTTTGGCCTTGGCCGGTGACATTTATACCGGAAAAACGCGGAGCCGGGCCGTAGGTTACCTGGAGGCCGCCAACGGCTTCGGTAAAGTTGTGGCCCCACTCCTTGGGTCGGCTGCGGCCCTAATAATCTGGTTCGCCCCCTTCTTCCTTTATGGTATCCTTGCCTGGCCGGTAGCCATTATAATCTGGTTTATTGCTCAAGAGCCAGCTTTATCCCCGGCACCGCCAGCAAAAACATATCTTAATGAATTAAAAGAAGTTTGGGCCGAACGAGGCATTGGTTTAGTTGCCTGTTTTTTAGCCGGGTTTTTGGCTTTGTTTTTATTTTTTGGTCTGTTAAGCTATTTATCCGATGTCCTGGAAACAAAAATTGGTATAAAAGGTTTTACCCGCGGTTTATTGGTTGCAATCCCAGTCTTATCATTAACGTTAACCTGTTCCCTTATCGGCGTTTATTTGGAAAGGCATTTGGGGAAACCGCTAAAAATAGCCTTGCTAACCGGATTAACCTTTGTAAGTGCAGCCTTGGTTGCGTTGGCCCTTCTGCCAGCCGGTTATTTATACTTTTTCCCTTTAATAGTGGCTGCAATTGGCATCGGCGTTTTACTTCCGGGATTGAATTTACTCATCACCAGTGGTGCCGGCAGCGAAGAACGGGGGTTTGTAACAGCAGTTTACGGAACGGTAAGATTTTTTGGTGCCGCTCTCGGGCCCCCGGTAGTTGGCCTAGGGCTTGAGCTGGGAAAATCAATGCTGTTTTACATTTTTTCCGCGTTCACGGCTCTAGTGTTAGCTTTGGTTTGGTGGCTTGTTCATCCAACCCAGATGTTGCCCCGCAAACTGGTAAAGCCCTCCGGGAATAATAGTGATCCGGTGGTAAATAACTAAACCGGGGTACGCCTTTAAAACTACCACTGAAATTTCGAGGCGTTACCTGTACCCAGATGAAATATACCAGCACGATTAGGAGGTAGTAACAAATATGGCCAGAAAAAGCAAAAAAAGCAGTGGGCAAAAAAAACGGTCACAGGCCTCTCAATTCCCAAATATTCAATCGGACCAATCCCATGATCTCCAATTAGAAGTCGAAGGCTCTACCCGACGCAAAGCCTCTACAAGCCAACTATTGGAAGAATACGCCCAAGACCTAACCGACAAACAAGAAAAAAACCGACAGGGCCCTCGCCGACCGTCGGGCTGATAACCTAAGCAGGCGCCGCGGTTCGGCGCCTTTCTTTATTTTACCACATGTTTAGTATTCGAAACAGGTCCATAAGCACGCTGGTAAATCCTGCTGCCATCACCGGGCCCACCGGTATACCGCCGAAAAAAGCCATGGAAATGAGTGACCCCAAGACAACACCAGCGGCCAAAGACGGTTTCCAGCGTAGCAAGGTCACACCTCTTCGATTCATAATAGATGAAAGCACTCCGCCGATAATGCCTGCTATTCCCAACGGTGAAAACAAATTGACCATAATATCAGTCAAGCCAAATTTACCCGCCATCATGGGCGCCAAGACTGCCATAGTAAGCAACAATAAGCCCAGGAAAACCCCTTGATGGCACAATAATTCCAAAGCTGGTCGCAGGGGGGGTAAACCCAAAATTAAAACGAAGGCGGCAGCGGCGGACAACACCTGGTTACCGGTAAAGATACCAATTATTAATATTAAGGTTAACAGGATTGGGCCTTCCGCCACCTTTTCCACCCCTGTATATGATATGCCCTGTCCTGCTTTGAAAATAACCCTACTCTTATTCCATACTGCCCTTTATTACATTCACATTTCGGGATCGCCGGTCGTATTCTATGGCAAACGACTAAAAGGAGGTCACGGTTTTGAAGCGTTTTTGTTGGTGTTTGTTGGCATTGTTGGTTATTTCCGCCAGCGCGGGAGGCTGCGGCTCGACGCCCAACAGTAAGGCAGCCGTCCCTACTATTCGCATCGCCGACCAGTTTGGCTTGGGTTACGCTCCTTTTGCCATTATGCTGGAAAACAAATTGCTAGAAAAAGAGTTGCCCGGCATTAAAATTGAACGGCTTAAATTCGGGTCCGGTGGATCAGTACGGGAAGCAATGATTGCAGGGCAACTCGATATTGGTTTTATGGGTATCCCACCCTTTCTGGTCGGTTGGGATAAAGGGGTAAATTGGAAAATCGCCGGAGCCTTGGGTACAATGCCCTTGTTGTTACTCTCAAACAAGGAAAGTATTAAGGGCATTTCAGATCTTGGTCCTGATGATAGAATCGGTTTACCCGGTCCTGGGAGTAACCAACACATATTGCTGGCCATGGAAGCGGAAACCGTATTAGGTGATGGAAGGGCCCTAGATAACATAATTGCCGCCATGCCGCACCCAGATGCTGCCACCGCACTGCTGGCCCGACAAGATGTCAACTGTTATTATGGCGCTCCCCCTTACCAATACGAGCTGCTGAAAGACCCTTCTATTCATCAAGTAAGCGACAGCCTTACCGCTTTTGGCTCTCCCTTTTCCTACATTGTCGCGGTGTCATCTACCGACTTTTACCAACAACAGCCGGAGGCCTATGAAGCTTTTTGCCTTGCTTTGGAAGAATCTTTAGCTTTTATGAACCAATATCCTGACAAAACCGCTGAAATTTTAGCTCGGCTAGAAAAAACTGTCCCTGCCGCCACTTATAAAGAACACCTTACTTGGCCAGGTACAACCTGGGACATGACGCCCCTGGGAATCATGCACTACGCCGAAAACATGAATATATCCGGTTATATTGAAAAAGTACCAGGGTCATGGAAAGAGGTAACCTTCCCCAATCTCCATCATCTTCCCGGTAACTGATATATCCACAAATTTACAGTATATTTGTTAACAAAAACCATACACTAGCTATGGAAACTTCCTCTTGCACGAAAAAGCGGCTGTGTACCGTCGGACGCGGTCGTTTTTTCGTTAGTTGGGAACTTAGGAAATATCTTTATAACATATGATCACCACTTTCGGCTACACTAAGTAGCGAAAGGAGGTGACATTGATATGGCAAGAGGAGCAGTTACCAGATCCCACGGCGGTCCAGTAGTGCCTGAAGCTTATGATGCGTTGAACCAATGGAAATATGAGGTCGCCAAAGAATTAGGTGTGGATACTAACATTGACCAAGGTTACTGGGGGCATCTCCCATCGCGCGATTGCGGTTCCGTTGGCGGCCATATGACCAGAGAAATGGTAAAAATGGCCCAACAACAAATGGCCAGTCAGAGCAAAAATGCTCCGCCCCAGCTATAAATAACCTGTAACGTGGTTTAGGCCGTTGCCGAAAACCAAAAACAAGGGCCTCTCCTGTCGGGGGCCCTGTTTTCCCATTTAATTGCCGCCACCTTTTAGCGGCTAGCGCCGCCTCCGCCAGAAGACCCACCACCAAAACCCCCGCGCCCAGAGAAGCCCCCGCC
>DATERQ010000083.1:0-9475 GCA_035271345.1 bacterium
GCGCGATGGTGCCTTTATCATTGAACGATAAACAAAAGCTAATTCTGGCGGCAATGTTGATGTTGTCCCATGCTTTGCCACAAGAGGGGGCCATAGTGGCCCGGGCCAAGGGAAAGGTCGCCGCAGTAACTGCCATCAGGGTTGCAACGGCTATTGCAATGGGGTTGCTGTTAAGCCTTGTTTTATAGGGGGAATATTGTTGTTATTGATTGAAACTCTAAGGGTGGGTTTGCCGACTGGCTTGGTTTCCCTTGCCAGGATTGCGTGTCTATTATTCCCGCTTTTAATCGTGCTAGAATTGGCGACGGTGCTCGGTTGGCTTGAGGAGGCTTCAGCTAAATTAGCGCCGCTATGCCGAGGATTAGGGCTGCCGATCCAGGCGGCGTTACCTTTAGCAACGGGACTCATTATCGGTTTTACTTATAGTGCCGGCGTCATTCTAGCTTCGGTGGCAAAAGGGCGATGGAAAGAGCACGAATTAACCCGCCTTTGGATTTTGTTGGGGCTGACCCATGCCCTTATTGAGGACACCGCTATTTTTGCTGCCATGGGTCTATCGCCTTGCATTCTGTTGACCATTCGGGTGATACCGACAATTGTTATTATGTTGGGGTTAAAGTACTGTTTTCATTGGCGCAGTTGTCCGAAGAAATAGGTATCGACTGTAAAAAAGGAGCATCGCAAATAGTCCAGCAGGGATAAAGTGTGAGAGTTTGACTTTACCGACTAGAATAGGTATAATGTCCGTAATCATTACTAGGCAATGAATGGGCGAGTAGGTTTAGCTTGCCGGTAAGCGAACCGGGTTTGGTGAGAGCCGGTGCGGCAGATAAAACCGAAAATCACCTGGGAGCTGGGTCCTGAACAGACGGCTGGAGTAGGGACACCCCGAGGAGCCACGGTTATGGCTATAAGCGGATGCATTTGTGTGTTCAATTGGGTGGTATCACGGGAAAGTCCCCGTCCTAACGGACGGGAGTTTTTATTTTAATAGGGAGGTGTTGCAGGTATGGATTATTCTAAAACTCTAAACCTGCCTAAGACAAAGTTTCCCATGCGGGCTAATTTGCCCAAGCGGGAGCCTGAGATTCTTGAACGTTGGGAGCGGCTAAACATCAATGCTTTGGCGAGAAAGAGGGCTGAGGGACGGCCTAAGTTCATATTGCACGATGGGCCTCCTTATGCTAATAGCAATATTCACCTGGGCACTGCTTTAAACAAAGTACTCAAAGACATTGTCAACAAATACCAGTACATGCGCGGATTCGATACCCCTTATGTGCCCGGCTGGGATACCCATGGCATGCCAATTGAGCATGCGGCTATCAAGCAATTGCGTTTGGATCGGGCCGAAATAACGCCAATAGAACTAAGGCGATACTGTGAGAAATATGCCCGCCATTACGTTGATGTGCAAAGGGAGGAGTTTAAACGACTTGGTGTCCGCGGGGATTGGGAAGATCCGTATCTGACTCTTAAACCGGAATATGAGGCCAAACAAATAGAGGTTTTCGGTGCCATGGCTGCTAAGGGGTATATCCATAAAGGCCTTAAACCAGTATATTGGTGCAGCACTTGTGAGACTGCCTTGGCTGAAGCAGAGGTGGAGTATCAAGAAGCGAAATCAGATTCGCTGTATGTGAAGTTCCCCCTGAAGTCCGATCCCGAGGGTAGGCTCTCTAGCTTGGTTCCGGCTGACAAGGTCCGTTTTGCCATTTGGACCACCACCACCTGGACCTTGCCGGCTAACTTGGCCATTTGCCTAAATCCTCGTTTTAAATACGCCTTGCTAGAATCAGAAGGCGAGTATTTGGTGTTAGCCCAGGATCTAATTGAGGAAGTTATGTCAACGATTGGGCGCGATTATGGGGAAATTGTAGGTTTGTTCCAAGGGGATGAGTTGGCTGGGATTGAATGCTGGCATCCTTTTATCCGTCGCCCGTCAGTGGTGATTCTCGGCGACCATGTAACCTTAGATGCCGGCACCGGTTGTGTGCACACGGCCCCTGGCCACGGATTGGAAGACTTTGAAATTGGCCGTCAATACGGCCTCCCTATACTGAATCCGGTGGATGGAAAAGGGTTTTTTACTGCAGAAGCAGGTAAGTTTGAAGGGCTTCCGGTAACGGAGGCTACTATGCCCATTGTAGCTGAGTTGGAGCAGCGTGACGCTTTACTTTATTTTACCACTACCACCCACCAATACCCCCATTGTTGGCGCTGTAAACAGCCAATCCTATTTTTAGCTACGGAACAATGGTTTGCTTCAGTGGAAGACTTTCGCCGGGAAGCATTGGAAGCCATCGCAGGTGTAAAATGGTATCCGGCTTGGGGTGAGAATCGGATATCAGCCATGGTAAGCGAACGGCCTGATTGGTGTATTTCCAGGCAGCGGGTGTGGGGTGTTCCTATTCCCATATTCTATTGTCAACAATGCGGGCATGAACTCATCACTCCCGAAAGCATCAATGCTGTGCGCGATTTGTTTTGCCGAGAAGGAACTAATGCTTGGTATAAATATGAAGCGGAAGATATTTTACCAGTTGATATTCATTGTGACCGCTGTGGCCACACTAGTTTTCGTAAAGAAACAGATACCATGGATGTATGGTTTGACTCTGGTTCCAGCCATCACGCTGTTTTAACCACAAGGCCGGAATTAGACTGGCCCTGTGATCTTTACCTGGAAGGTAGTGACCAACACCGCGGCTGGTTTCAGTCCTCATTGCTTACCTCGGTGGCTATGACGGGCCAGGCCCCGTATCGGTCAGTGCTAACACACGGCTATGTAGTAGATGGTAATGGTCGGAAAATGTCCAAATCCGTAGGCAATGTGATTTCACCCCAAGAGATTATCGATGAATTTGGGGCCGATGTATTGAGATTATGGGTAGCCTCATCGGACTTCAAAGGCGATGTGCGGGTCTCGAGGAATATCTTATTGCAGATGTCGGAGGTTTACCGCAAGATAAGAAATACGGCTCGCTTTTTGTTGGGGAATTTAGCTGATTTTGATCCGAGAACAGATCAAGTTTCATACGAAGAACTCATGGAGCTTGATCGTTGGGCGCTGATGTCCTTAACACGACTGATAGAAAAAGTGACGGTTGCATATGAGGAATACGAGTACCATCTGCTCTACCACGCCCTCCATAATTTCTGCACTTTGGATATGAGTGCTTTCTATTTGGATGTGCTAAAGGATAGGCTTTACTGTAGTCGGGCCAATGATCCCGGCCGCCGTTCGGCTCAGACGACCATGCATGAAATATTGTTGACGTTGGTGAGATTAATAGCACCAGTGCTGACCTTCACGGCTGAAGAAATATGGGGATATATTCCAGGGGTTGAAGAAGAAAGCGTGCAGTTGGCATCGTGGCCCGAAGTTAACAAGGGCTATCTGGATGAAGAGCTGGACCAGCGCTGGGGACAATTGTTAGCCGTCCGGTCTGCTGTGGCTAAAGTACTGGAAAATGCTAGGAAAAATGGTTTAATTGGCACTTCACTGATGGCTCGGGTGGATCTTTGGTTGCCGGAGGAGCTGGTTTCAGTATATAAGCTGCTTCAAGATTATGAGGACTTGTTGCCAAGCTTGTTTATTGTATCCCAGGTAGAATTGCATTGTCCTGAAACAGTGCCACCAGTTGGGGCGGTAGAACTTGAGGATTACAGCGGGGGCCATTGCCTTGTTACTACGGCTGCAGGTGAGAAATGTAAACGTTGCTGGATGTATGATGAAGATACTAGCGATGGCGTTTGCCCCCGTTGCCAAGCGGTATTGGCAGAAAGCCATTAAGATTTCGTTGCCAAGAGGGCAGGGGTCTTCATAGATAGGCTCCTGCTCTTTCTATTCGCAAGCATTGTATCCCAATTTACCGGGAAGGGTTATGGCAGTATGGCTGCAGCAGGAATATGCTTGTTGATGCCGAAAGAAACAAAGTGCAGATGGTTCCCATAAGTAAGGCGGTTACGGTTCGGGCATTCTAACTTAGAGGTGACAGGGGTGGCTCTAAACAAAACCCCAGACAAGCGCATAGAAGCCCAGGTAGACCGTTTGGCTTCTGCCCTGGACAAAGCACGTCTGGCTGAATATGTAGATTTACAGACAAATACTCGCCGCTTGTTGCTGGTTAATTTTTGGGTTGGAGTGGTTCGTGGCTTTGGAACCGCTGTCGGTTTTACCTTGGTGGGAACTGCGGTTCTTTACGTCCTGCGCCAGCTAGTGAGCATTCCTGTTCTAGGAGCCTTTATTGCCCAGTTAGTGAATATAGTTACACTACAATTAGGGAGGCATTAATCAAAATGCGGCAGCAGGAACAAATTAAGGCCCGGTTGGTGAAAGAAAAGAAACGATTGGAAACAATCGGCCGCGAAATTGCCCACGGCGGCCTTAAAAGACAGCAAGGTGATGTTATTGGGGAATTGTCCCTCTATGATAACCATCCAGGCGATGTGGGTTCGGAGACTTTTGAACGGGGTAAGGACATTGGTTTATGGGATAATAACCGGCGCTTGTTAAGTCAAGTCAATCGAGCACTAAATAGGCTTGACGCTGGGACTTATGGTATCTGTGCACATTGCGGTCAAGAAATTGAACCAGGCCGATTGAAAGCCTTACCCTGGAGCATTTTATGCCACCGTTGTCAGGCTGATAAAGAGGCTGGGCTACAACATGATTCAAATCGCCCGCTGGAAGAACAGGTTTTGACCCCGCCCTTTGCTCGCACTCTATTAGACCAGTCTGAGTATGTAGGTTTCGATCGGGAGGACGCTTGGCAGGCAGTTGCACGCTATGGAACGGCTACCTCTCAAGATGAGGGCAGTAATGCTGACACCAACCACAATGAGCAGAGCGGAACAGTAGAAGATGTGGAGGCAGTGGTGATAAAAGATGGATTAGAGCCATTTGGACTCTTTTCCCGCCGCCGAAAAAAATCTTAATGCGGCTAAGGAGAGGGAACAGTCAGGGGGAGAACAGTGAAATCATTGTTTTTGCGTGCCGGTGTTGTTGTGTTTTTAGATCAGCTTACCAAGTTTGCAATTAGGCGATCGTTTTTGCCCGGGCAGGGCCAGGTAGTGTGGCCAAAAGTGTTTCACCTGTCCTATGTCCAAAACCCTGGCGCGGCGTTTGGTTTATTGCAAAACCAGACTTGGCTATTAGTTGCTGTTACCATAGTGATAATGGTGTTAATCATCCTTTACGCTGGCCGGACGGAATTTCAAACGCCGCTGCTTCGCTGGTCCTTATCCTCCGTCTTGGGGGGAGCGGTGGGTAATCTTATTGACCGCGTACGCTTTGGCTACGTGATAGATTTCCTTGATTTCCGGGTTTGGCCGGTATTTAACATCGCTGATATGGCAATTGTAGCGGGAGTCGGATTGCTGATCGTTTGCCTGCTTCGATCGGGGGAGAAACTGGTTTGAATTGTATAGAAAAACCAAAAGGGCGAGTCTTTCGATTTCAGGTATTGCCGAAACATAAAGGTCTACGACTGGACCTATTTTTAACGGCGGCTTTAGCGCCTTCTATTAGCCGGTCGCAACTGCAACGCCTTATTGCAGGCGGTGACGTGCGGATTAATGGCAAAACAGCTAAAGCAAGCTTGCGATTGTCCGGGGATGAAAATGTGATGGTAAGAGTGCCACCATCAGAACCTCTACAGTTGGTGGCGGAAGCAAAGCCGCTGGCTATCGTTTATGAAGACCGCTATTTGCTGGTGGTGGATAAGCCGGCTGGTATGGTGGTTCATCCAGCCCCGGGGCATCAGCGTGGTACCTTGGTAAACGCTCTCTTATCCCACTGCGGCCAAAGTTTTGCTGATGTTGGCGTCGAAGAACAGCGACCTGGCATTGTTCATCGTCTGGACAAAGATACCTCAGGTTTACTTGTGGTAGCTAAAACAAAAATCGCTTATACACGATTGGTGTCAGCATTTAAACAGCGCGCTGTGGATCGCACCTATTTATGTCTTGTCCATGGTGGTTTCAAGCCGGAGGCCAGCGTTGTGGAGGCTCCCATCGGGCGTCATCCTAAAATGAGACTCAAGATGACAGTGATAGCCAACGGGCGACCGGCCCGGACTTATTTAAAGGTTCTAGAATGGTTAGGGGACTACACTTATCTCGAAGCTAGACTCCACAGTGGCCGGACTCATCAAATACGAGTACATTTGGCTTTTACCGGTCATCCGATAGTAGGAGATTATTTGTATGGCCGCCAAAAAGACTTAAAGCTATCCCGACAATTTTTGCATGCGGCGAGGTTGGGTTTTTTTCATCCGCTGACGGGAGAAAGGTTGGAGTTTACCAGCCCCTTACCCGACGATTTGCAAAAAGTGATCCAAAGATTGAGGGGCCAGTGATAAGATCCTAATTGCAGGGGCGAGTTTGTAATACGAAGAATAGGGATATAGGTATGCCCAGGTAGGAATGAAGATTGTTATTCTGATAGGGCACGCAACCGATGGGGATGGCTGTGGTGGTGGCATTATAAGCGAAAACGGTGTTGGCTGTTGGTGCATGGGGATGGTTTGCATAGGGCACTAACCCCGGATTGCGCATGAAATTGGGGAATGAAATAAGGGCATTACCAACCTGGTTCTGTTGGGCTAGTGTTATCCTACTGGCAGCCCTGATTGACCGGGGCATCGGGAACTGCTGCTTCGATCTGATTTTGTGGGCAATAAATTACCCGCTTCATGGCAAGAACAAATAGCAGTGCGGTTAAAATAAACCAATGGGGAGGTTAAAGTGGCATACATGGAATGAAGGCAGAACCACTGAAGCCCTCAAGGATTGTCCTTAAGGGCTCTGATAATGTTAAGGTCAGGGGTAATGTACAGGGTTTCCTGCTGTGTATAGGTGACAAAACCAGGTCGGGACCCCTGGGGCTTTTTAAGATAACGGCGTTTTGTATAGTCAACAGGGACGTTGGATGAAGTACGGGCACGGCTGTAATAAGCGGCTAGATGAGCTGCGGCCAGCAGAACATTTGTTGGCGGCAGTTTATTTTTAGAACAGCGGATAAGAACATGGGCACCGGGTATATTTTGGGTATGAAGCCAGATATCATGGTTTTGCGCCAGTCGAAAGGCCAAATAATCATTTTGACGGTTGTTTTTTCCGACAAGAATAGTGTAACCCTCCACTACAAAAGAGAGGGGTTTGCTGTCAGGTACAATTTTTCTTTGTTGGTGTCTAGACTCAACTTCTTTCCTAATGTATCCTTGATCCATAAGCTCGATCTTTATTTCTTCTAGTTCAGTCAGTTCATCCGTATTCCTTATTGCCAGTAACACGCTTTCTAGGTAGGCCGATTCTGCAAGATCGCGGCGTTTTTGGCGTTTAGCAGCTACCAGCGTCTTTTTTGCCTTTTGGTAACGAGCAAAATAGCGCTGGGCATTTTGTACTGGTGTCAGGGCTGGATCCAAACGGATCAGTACTTGCTGGTTAGGATTATTCCAATCTGTGAGCATTATCTCTTTTAAGCCAGCATTTTTCATGTTGTGGGCGTATGCCAGCAACAGTTCACCAAATTTCCGATAACAATCTGCTTTCTTTGCCCCCTGAATGGCCTCTTCATGGAGGGAAAACTTTTTTTGTACCCGTTCTAAATGGCGGCGCACTTTAGTCAGCAGACTTTGTTGCAGGCTCTTAAACCGTACTTCTATTTCCTTGGCTTGGAAGTAGTAGTCCAAAGCGGCGCTCATAGTGGAAAAACTCTTAACTGGCAAACCAGTGTAGCGGGTCAAAATCATGGGGGCAACTGCCAGCAGTCGGCCTTCCGGTTGTAAATAGACTACGGGATTAAACTGGGCTTTAGCCAAGGAGTAAGAAAAGGCTGTCAGCTCACGCCATAATGGGGCCAATTCTGTTTGGGAAGCAGATTTAACGCTGAGAATATCCTGGAGACCCGAACGAGTGACAAGCTCTTTGGCCCAAAGAGGACTAAGGCCGGCGATGGTTGCCAGCAGGGCTTCAGCGGGGCGTCGGCCGCGTCGTCTCAGTTCCGAGTAAAATTGAAGTTCGTTGATGGATGGGAGCAATAATTTATTCTGAGGCGGTGGACTTTTATAGGGCTGACCGGGTAAAATCTGACGGTAGCGACTTATGTCGGCTGTTATGGGTTTGATAGCAGCTAAGATTAAGTTTTGTTTTTGGTCTACCACAATAATATTGCTGTGCCTTCCCATAGTCTCAGCAATGAGGACTAATGGCTCCTCGTCTCCCAGTTGGTCGTGGCTGGTAAACTGGAAACGAACAATGCGTTCGCTTTCTGGGCGGTTAACATGGGTCAGACGGGAGCCTTCCAGATGGCGGCGTAAATACATACAAAATCCTGGGGGATGGGTTGGTCCAGTATAGGAAGCGGTGGTCAAATGTACGCGGGCTCGTTCTGGATGAGCAGATATTAACAGCCTATTACTGCCTTGGGGGCCGCGCATGGTGAGTACTATTTCCTGCTGGGCGGGTTGCTGAATCCGCGCCACACGCGATCCGACGAGGGCTTCCAATTCAGACTTGACCGCTGTTAAAGCAATGGAATCAAACGCCATGGTGATCATCCTTTACTTATCCAGTATAACCTTGTCCCCAGCAGTGGTCAATTCGACATCAGTAGAAGGGCATGTTTTCTTCAGTGCCGGCATAGGGATTCTTTAGTATTCAAGTTCATAACCCAGGCTTGGAAAAGGAGGCCAAAGTTTTGCAACCCTGGCATGCCCGATCGTTAAATGAAGTTGTAGCAGCTTTCAAAACTGATGCCAATAGTGGTCTACAGCCTGTCCAGGCTAAGGCGCGATGGTTGGATTTTGGGCCGAACACCATTCCTACCAAAGGGTCAAAGACAGCCTTGGAAGTGATCCGAAAGCAATTCCAAGATTTTATGGTGCAGGTTTTGCTGGTGGCAGCGGTTTTATCGGTCTTGCTTACGGAGTGGAGCGATGCCTTCGCCATTATAGCTATTGTGATCGTAAATGCTGTGCTAGGGTTTATACAAGAATACCGGACAGAGCGTTCCTTAGCGGCTCTGGGCCGGCTAAGTACTCCTAAAGCACGGATCCGACGCGGGCTTGTTACTGGTTCGCTCCCGGCCGCAGCAGTTGTACCCGGAGATTTAATGGTTTTAAGAGCTGGTGATAAAGTAGCGGCTGATGCTCGCTTAATAAAAAGCTGGGATTTGCAATGCGATGAGTCATCCCTAACTGGAGAATCTATTCCGGTGACGAAAAAGGTTCTTGTTTTACCTGAAGATGTAGCCCTGGCAGAGCGTTGTAACATGGTATTTGCCTCTTCCTTGGTGACCCGGGGAAAAGGTGAAGCCATTGTAGTGGCCACTGGGATAAAAACCGAAACTGGTCAAATAGCCCGCCTGTTAGGGCGTCGTCAGGAGGAGCAGACTCCTTTACAACGACGGCTAAACGATTTGGGCCAAATAATAGTGGTGGTTTGCCTTGCTATCTGTGTAGCTGCTGTC
>DATERQ010000084.1:0-3996 GCA_035271345.1 bacterium
CCAAATGGCGGGGCAAGTGCAAGAATTCGAACCCACAAATTATATGGATCGCAGGGATGCCCGGCGCATGGACCGATTTTGTCAGTTTGCTATTGCAGCTACCAAACAAGCATTTGTGGATGCAAAACTTGACCTGGATCAGGAAGACCGGCGGCGCATAGGGGTGGTAGTCGGTACTGGCATTGGTGGTCTGGAAACCCTGGAGGATCAAATATTGGTGGTACATCAGCGCGGGCCCGATCGCGCCAGCCCATTTTTTATTCCCATGATTATCACTAATATGGCAGCAGGTCAGATTTCTATTATGTTTGGCCTCAAAGGGCCTAGTCTTACTGCGGTCAGTGCATGTGCGTCTTCAACCGATGCCTTGGGACACGCCCTACGCATGATTCAACATGGGGATGCGGAAGTGGTGGTGGCCGGTGGAACGGAGGCCCCGATTACAGCCAGTGCACTGGCTGGTTTTGGTTCCATGCGGGCTTTGTCCACCCGCAATCAAGATCCCAAGCAGGCGTCTCGTCCTTTTGATCAAGAACGGGATGGTTTCGTTGTAGGTGAAGGGGCTGGGATGCTTATATTGGAAGAATTGCAACACGCCAGGGAGCGGCAGGCAAAAATCTATGGTGAGCTAATAGGCTATGGTGCTACTTTAGACGCGTATCATATCGCGGCGCCAGCCCCGAAAGGGGAAGGTGCGGCTAGAGCCATGGAAGCGGCGTTGAAGGATGCGGCGGTGAAAGCAGAGCAAATTGATTACATTAATGCTCATGGTACTTCCACCGTCTATAATGATTTTTGCGAGACCATAGCCATCAAACATGTATTTGGACCACGTGCCTATGACATTCCAATCAGCTCTACTAAATCCATGGTTGGTCACCTTTTGGGTGCTGCTGGGGCGGTGGAGTTTATTGCCTGCCTTTGGGCCATAAGCGAAAATATGCTACCGGCAACAATCAATTACCAAACACCGGATCCAAAATGTGATTTGGATTATGTGCCCAACAATCCCCGTCCTGCCAATATAGACACGGCGCTATCTAATTCCTTTGGCTTTGGCGGCCATAATGCAGTCCTAGTGGTGAAACGGTATGCCCCCAGCTAATGTATGGCCCGATTTGGGCGCTCTTTTAGGGGTATTGCGCAAATGGGGGTTAGCAATACGACCTGAATTAGCGGTCATTGCACTAACCCATTCTTCTTATGCCCATGAATTTAACACCGAGGCCAATGAACGCTTGGAATTCTTAGGTGACGCCGTATTAGAATTGGTTGTAAGTGAGCATCTATATAGAATGTTTCCGGAAAAACCAGAAGGAGACCTCACCCGGCGGCGGGCATTACTAGTTTGCGAGCCCACTTTGGCTTCCTGTGCCAGCCTATTAGACTTGGGAAAGGTTTTACGATTAGGACGGGGCGAAGAGGCCCAAGGGGGCCGCCAGCGCCCAGCCCTGTTAGCTGATGCTGTAGAGGCTTTATTAGGGGCAATATATTTGAGTGCTGGTTTGGAAGGGGCTCGTTTGTTTGTAAATCGTTTATTGGCACCCTATCTGTCTCGAGAGCAACCGCTCGTTATCGATTATAAGACTGCTCTCCAAGAACAACTGCAAGCTTTAGGGCATATCAAGATCGAATATCGGTTGTTGGACAGCGAAGGCCCCCCTCATGCCAAGCAGTTTACCGTGGGACTGTTCGTAGATAAATCATTTCAAACCAAAGGGAACGGATGTAGCAAAAAAGAGGCTGAGCAAAAGGCGGCAAAGAAACTGTTACGGGAAATAAGTAACCGGCAGAAGTAGGCGTAAGGAATTTAGTTTGTTATTCTTTTAAAAAAGAAGGAATTTTTCACCAAACAGCGAATACACATTATAAGCCCAAAGAGCGGATGAGCATTCGAACTAAGGAGGCAGAAAAGTGGAAGTACTAAAAGTATCAGCACAATCCAACCCTAAATCGGTGGCTGGGGCCTTGGCGGCCGTTCTAAGGGAGCATGGAGAGGCCGAAGTACAAGCGGTGGGCGCAGGAGCGGTTAACCAAGGGGTCAAGGCTATTGCTATTGCTCGCGGATTTGTAGCGCCAAATGGACTAGATCTTATCTGTGTGCCAGCCTTTGCAGAGATTACAATTGATGGCGAGGAGAGAACGGCAATCAAGTTTATTGTGGGCTCACGCTAGTAGCGGCAGAATGATTGCCAGTCAATCTTTTGGCCTGTCCATCGGGCAGGCCTTTTTGTATTCGCCAAATTATGCTACAATGCTCGCGGAGGAGAATAGCTCATGCAACTGAAGAAATTAACCATACAAGGGTTTAAGTCTTTCGGTGATCGGCTCGAATTTACATTCGGACCGGGCATCACGGCTATTGTAGGGCCTAATGGTAGTGGCAAAAGCAATGTAGTAGATGCCATTCGTTGGGCTGTAGGTGAGCAAAGCATGCGTGCGCTTCGTGGTGAGAGGCTTGAGGATATTATATTCAATGGCTCTGGATTTCGCCGTCCCCACGGACTGGCTGAAGTTTCTCTACTTTTCACCAACGAGGACCACGTTTTACCAGTAGATTATGGCGAAATCACAGTTACACGGCGAGCATACAGATCGGGCAATAGCGAGTTTTATCTTAACGGTGTACCTTGCCGGTTACGAGATATTCAAGACCTCTTTGCCGATACCGGCATTGGCAAGGATGGCTATGCCTTTATTGGGCAAGGAAAAGTTGATGAAGTGCTGAACATGAATCCCAAGCAGCGCCGGATGTTTCTTGAACAGGCCGCAGGAGCTTGGAAATGGAGGCGGCGTAAGACTGAAGCCGAGGATAAAATGGATCAGACTGAGCGTGATCTGGTGCGTCTCCAAGATGTATGTGCTGAACTGGAACGTCAACGCGAACCACTAGCGAAGGAGGCAGAACTGGCAATACGGTATCAAAATCGGAAAAACCGTCTAAAGGAGCTACAAATTCATGTCGGTTTAAACGAAATTCGAAGTTTGGAAAAGAAAATTGCTTTAGTGCAAGAAAAATTTGATTGTGGACAGCATAAAATGGAAGAAATCGCTCGGGAGCGTGCAGCCATGGAGGAAAAACTGAAAAGCGAGCGATCTAAAATTTCTGCTTACAATGTTGAGCTAGAACAGCTAAAGGCAAAGCAAGATCAGATCCAGCATAATTTTGCTCTCAACGAAAAGGAACTGATTACGTTGCTGGGAAGGGCCCGGGAACGGGCTGTTCGGATTGAAGCGACACAGAATCAAGGCCTGGAGTTAGCGGATCGCCACATAAAATTGGAAGGCCTATTGGATCAAAGTGAAAAGGAACTAACCCAACTAGTAGATACCTTGCTAAAGGAGAAGGAAGCACTGGCTTTATTTCAAAATCGTCTTCACGATCTAGAACATAAATATAAACAAGCCCAAACGCGGGTTCAAAAGCAGCAGGAGCGAAAGGCCGGCTATTTAAATGAACAATTGAGCCACAGCAATACCTTAAAATCCATGGATAGAGAACAGCAGTTGCTGACCGAAAGAAAAACTCGAGCCGCGGCTACCGCTAAAGAGGCACGGTCCCGCATTGAGGATATTAGGTTATGCCATCAAAGGGAGGCCGAAAATTTGGCTCTACTAACAGGGCAAGAACAGCAACTTAAACTAAAACAAGCTGAGTTGGAACAGCAAGTAGAATCCTTATTCAAAAAGCAGCAAGCCCAGGAACGTGAATGCAATTACTGTGGCCGCATTTTAACTAGCATGGAAGCGAGATTATGTAGCTTGCAAAGCCTAGAAGGCAATTATGGGAGTTATTATCAAGGCCCCAGATCTGTACTTAGTGCTAATCGGCCGGGTATTATTGGGGCAGTAGCCCAACTACTTAGGGTGCCAAGTGAACATGAACAGGCTTTGGTAGCCGCTCTCGGGCCGGCCCAGCAATATTTAATAGCTACCAGTGACAAGGAAGCTGCTGCAGCTATCAACTGGCTTCGAGCCACAAGCGGCGGCCGGGCC
>DATERQ010000085.1:0-7014 GCA_035271345.1 bacterium
CGGTGGGTGAAATAATCACTCACCTCCTACTCGATTATGCCAGGGCAAATAAAGATGTATCGTGTTAGCGGAATGAATGCCAGCGGGAAAGGATTTCCGGTTGGGAGTTAAAGAATTGCAATAACCGTTTTAAAGCGGACAACGCGGCTGGGCTTAGATGGTGTTCTATTTTTTCTGTGTCCTCAAGCACGTTTTCTAGACCAAGAAATTGTAAAAAGTCCTCTATATATGGTGGCGTTGGAGCAAATAAGCCCCACGTTCCCGGCCTTTGGTGGTAAGTCGGATAAGGCTATATTTTTCATATTGGACCCAATCGTGGTCAGCTAATTTTTGTACCATGCTAGACGCCGATGGCGGCTGAACGTTTAACGAAGATGCTAGCTCTAGTATTCTGGTGTGACCTACCTGTTTCGACAACCGGTAGATCATTTCTAAGTAATCTTCCATGCTGGGGGTTAAAATTCCTTGATGTTTTTTATTGCGCAAGTGATAGCCACGAAAGGTATAAAAGTTTTGGCCAGCATCCATACTATACCCCCTCCTTTTCGGTGTAAACGGCTGGCGAGGGTTAAAAAAAGAAATCGTTACTGCTTTACGGCAACAATAAATTGAGGGTGTACAGTACAAAGCAAGCCAGGGTGAGTGGCATAAGAAACGCCACTGCAGTCCACAGTCTGCTTCCGGTTTCTTTCAGAATGGTCCATAAGGTTGTGCTGCATGGAAAATGCAGGAGGGAGAATAGCATTACCAATATGGCTGTCTTCGCAGTCCAACCGTTAGCCAGCAGGAGACGCCGCAACTCGATCAGACTTTCCGGCCATATCAGTGCCCCTTCTGATAGATATCCCATAACTGCGGTTGGTAGAACGATTTCATTAGCCGGTAAGCCTAAACAGAAAGCCAAGAGGATGGTTCCATCCAGCCCCAGCAATTTAGCTGTGTTATCTAACTGTGCGGCAGCAAGGGCCAATAAACTACTTGGGCCCCAATAGGAGTTGGCCAGAATCCAGGTCAGGGCGCCAGCCGGGGCAGCCCAGACAAGGGCCCTAAATAGCACCTGGATGGTGCGGTCGAAAATTGATCGGATAACAATAGACTTTATTTGCGGAGGGCGGTATGGAGGTAGCTCCAGTACAAAGGCGCTGGGGACACCTTTTAAAATGGTATAGGTCAAAAGCCGGGTCATGAGGAAAGTGGTAGCGACTCCGATTAAAACCAACGTAGCTACACAAATCGATGCTAGAAGGCTGGACTGAAAACCAGGTTGGGCTCCGCTTAAGAAGATGGCAGCCAAAGCAAAAAAGGTGGGGAAACGACCATTACAAGGTGCAAAAGTATTGGTAAGAATAGCTACCAATCGTTCACGGGGGGAAGCGATTATACGGCAGGCAATAACGCCGGCGGCATTACAACCGAATCCCATGCACATGGTAAGAGCCTGCTTCCCATGGCCGCCGACTTTTCGGAACAGATGATCAAGATTAAAGGCAATGCGAGGTAGATAACCCAGGTCTTCCAGTAAAGTAAACAAGGGGAAAAATATAGCCATGGGCGGGAGCATTACAGCAATAACCCAACCAGTAGAGCGATAGATTCCTTGAATACAAAAGCCATGCAGCCATGTCGGTAAACCGACCATAAGGCTAGACTTGATGAGCAGCCGTTCTCCGGCATTAAAGAGGGTAAACAGCCATTGAGATGGGTATTCAGCACCGACAATGGATAGCCAAAACACTAGCGCCAAAAGGACTAGCATTGCGGGAAAACCCAATAATGGCGACGTAAGCATTCGATCCAAGGCTTCTTGCCAGCCTCTTTGAAGGCCAGGCGCTTTCCGAACTGATTTCTGGGCGATATTTTTGGCAGTATCAAAAATATCATAGACGATCTCATCGTGGGTGGCGGCTGGCATAGAGTTAGCCAGTTGGCGTGCCTTGTGCAGGGCTGCTTTTTGGCTAGGGGTTAGCTTAGCCATGGCATGATCGGCTTGATAAAATGACTGGTGGCGGCTACATCCCGAGCAATTTGCTCTTCCTGGTTTGTAAGTATAAGCTGCCACAGTTTCTCATCCCGTTCCAGGAGCCTGAGAGCGAGCCAACGGGGGGGAAATCGAGTACCTAATGGCGCCAATTGTTGAGTGACGGCCTGAAGCCGGATTTCCAGTCCGGGGCTGTACTTGATGGGGTAAAATGAAGTGTTAGTGTAGCTAGTGGCAACATGCAGGATTGCGTTTTTTAATGTTGATAATCCTTCACCGGTACGAGCAACGCATGGTATGGCCGGTATTCCAAGTTCAGATGCCAATAAAGGGATATCCACCGTTATTTTTCGGCGGCGGGCTTCATCCATCAAGTTGACACAAAGAACGGCCCGCGGTGTAATCTCCAACACTTGAAGGGCAAGGTTAAGATTTCGTTCCAGGGAGCATGCGTCGGCTACTATTACGGTAACATCCGGACCATGGAACAAGACAAAATCACGGGCAATCTCTTCGTCGGGGGAGTTTGGAAAAAGGGAGTATGTTCCGGGGAGGTCAATTATGGTAAAGGTTGTGTTTAACCAGCCGAAGGTTCCAGTTGCCCTAAGAACGGTTTTGCCAGGCCAGTTACCAGTATGTTGCTTTAGACCGGTTAAGGCGTTAAAGACTGTGCTTTTACCGGTATTGGGGTTACCCATCAAGGCAACAATGGGTCGTCTCAGATTAGCCACGTATCTAACCCCCTCACTAAAATGGACTTTGCTTCATCGGTCCGCAAAGCCAACAGAGTCCCCCGTATTTTATAGGCTCTGGGATCTCCAAACGGGCTTGAAAAAACAGCCCTGATTTCTGTCCCCGGGATAAAACCCAGATCCAGCAAACGTCGTTTAAGACAGTCGCTAACGTTAATGGCCATAATTTGTGCCGGCGTGTCAAGGGGAAGAACAGCCAAAGGTAGTATTTTTCTAGCATATTTACTGGGCAACATAATCACCTCTCTTAGACGGGGCTAACAAACTTAGCCGCGCCTTACAACTCCTTTATAATATGAAATGGAAATCCCGTTGGTTACCCTATTGTGTATCTGATAATATAAGGGTGGGATAGAGACTGCTATCGCCAAGACCAAGAGTGGATGGACGGCCAATGATCAACGGAATGAAGCAACGTTGCAATTTAGCGAAAGGAGCCCATTAAAAATATGGAGGATTACTATGTCATTGATGCTCATTGCGATTTGCTGTATCAACTGGAACAAGAATCGGGGGATGTAACATTGAAAAGTCGTCCCCAGGGCCAAGTGGACATTGAGCGCTTAAAGGCCGGGAAAGTAATGGCCCAGATTTTTGCTCTTTACGGCGGTAAACCAAATAGGTTGCTTTTGGCCCAAGCCAGCGCTTTAAAGCAAATCAAAATATTTTACCGGCAACTCAAAGCCAACCCGGAATTAGTGCTTGCAGTTAAGCAAGAGGATATAATAATAGCCAGAGCCCAAGGCCAAATAGCCGCCATTTTAAGTCTTGAAGGCGGTGAGCCGTTGGGGGATGACCCCGGCTTGCTGGAAGTATTCTACCGACTTGGGGTTCGTGCTGTGGGCCTGACTTGGAATGAACGCAATTTGCTGGCTTCGGGTGTTTCTGATAACGATTCTGGCAGCGGGCTTACTGCCTTGGGCTGTGAAGTAGTCAAAAAAGCCCGGGAATTAAACATGCTGTTAGATGTGTCACATTTAAGCGTAAGGTCTTTTTGGGATTTGGTTGACCTTTCCCCGGGGCCCATTATTGCATCCCATTCTTCCGCCTTTGCTCTTTGTCCGCATCCGCGCAACCTTACTGACTGCCAAGCCAAGGCGGTGGCAGCAACTGGCGGTGTTATTGGTGTTAATTTTCATCCAGCCTTTTTGTGTTCCACGGCACCAGCCCAATTAAGTGATGTGGTACACCACATCGATTATTTCGTTCAATTGCTGGGTCCAGAACATGTGGGACTGGGTTCGGATTTTGATGGTATTCCTGTCGGCCCCAAGGGTCTGGAAGGGCCACATCGGTTTCCACAGTTAGCCCACGCTTTGCTGGAACGGGGATATAATGCCCAAAACGTGCGAGCAGTGATGGGTTCAAATTTTCTTCGGGTTTTTCCATCGGCTTAGAAAGGTTAAGCAAAAACTCTTACCCCTTAATAGAAACTGCTATTAAACTGGAATATCGAAGGAGATTGCAACTATTATGGAGCTCAGAAATATCGCTATTATTGCCCATGTGGATCATGGTAAGACCACTTTGGTTGACACCCTGTTACAGCAAACGGGCGTGTTTCAGACCCACCAACAGGTAAAGGAACGCATTCTCGATTCCGGCGAACTGGAACGAGAACGCGGGATCACGATTTTGGCCAAGAACACGGCTGTATTTTATCGGAATACGAAGATTAACATTGTTGATACCCCGGGACACGCTGATTTTGGCGGAGAGGTGGAACGGGTGTTGTCCATGGTGGATGGCGCATTGTTGCTGGTGGATGCTTTTGAAGGCCCCATGCCTCAGACAAGATTTGTGTTAGAGGAGGCTTTGGTCAGAGGAATAAAACCGCTGGTGGTTATAAATAAAATTGACCGCCCCGGGGCTCGGCCGCAAGAAGTGGTGGATGAAGTGCTTGATTTATTTATTAACCTCGGGGCCACTGAAAACCAAATTGACTTTCCCATACTGTATTGCTCTGCTAGGTTTGGAATCGCTGATCCCGATTTGGGGAGAGCCAGGCGGCAACTGACGGCGGGGCAAGGGCAGATACTACCACTGCTTGATGCGGTGTTGGAATATGTACCGGTGCCGGGCGGGGATCCAAAAGCGCCCTTGCAGCTTTTGATCACTACCCTCGATTGGAGCGATTACGTTGGCCGGATAGCCATTGGTCGGATTGATAACGGTGTCCTTCGAGCTGGACAAGAAGTGGCCATAGCTCGGGGAGCCGGGGAGCTGCGGCGAACGCAAATTGCTGATGTTTTCACCTTTCAGAGTCTGACTCGAGTCCCCATTGAAGAAGCCAGGGCTGGCGACATTGTCGCTTTGACAGGGATCGATGAGATTGATATTGGTGTTTCGGTGCTGGATCCAACTGATCCGAAGCCGCTGCCGCCAATCACCGTTGATGAACCGACCCTTACGATGCTGTTTCAAGTTAATGATAGCCCTTTCGCCGGTGAAGAAGGGGATTATGTCACTTCGCGTCAACTGCGGCAGCGGCTGTGGAAGGAGGCACGCAAAGATGTGGCCCTTCGGGTGAGAGAAACAGATTCCCCGAATGTGTTTATGGTTGCCGGTCGGGGAGAGCTGCATTTATCCATTCTAATTGAAACCATGCGCCGTGAAGGCTATGAGCTAGCGGTATCTAAACCGACTGTAATAATGAAGGAAGCTCGGGGACAACGTCAAGAGCCGCTGGAGCAGGTAACAATCGATGTGAGTGAAGAACATGTCGGGGCTGTTATCGAAGGGCTGGGAATCCGTAAGGGTGAGCTACAAAACATGGTACCTCGTGGTGATGGTCGCATCCGATTGGAATTTATCGTGCCCATGCGGGGCTTAATCGGCTATGCCCCCCAATTTATCGCCGAAACCAAAGGCTCAGGTATTCTCAGCCAAAATTTTGCCGGCTACGGACCTGATCGTGGTGCGATGCCCCTTCGTCCGAGCGGCAGTTTGGTAGCTTGGAAAGAAGGAGTGGCGACATCATATGCCATCGGTAATATTCAAGAAAGGGGCACGCTGTTTGTTAGGCCGGGCACGCGGGTTTATCAGGGGATGATAGTGGGGGAAAATTCCCGGCCCAAGGATCTGGATGTCAATATAGCCAAAACAAGACATGCAACTAACATCCGCTCGTCCACGGCTGAAATCGCGATAAAATTGGATGAACCAAGGGTGCTGACTTTGGAGGAGGCGTTGGCATACATCAACAACGACGAATTGGTGGAAATAACCCCCACCAGCATCCGGCTACGAAAGGCAGTCCTAGATCGAAACAAACGAGAAGAAATTAAACATTAGCCAATTATTATTTGCATTTGGCTGACAATATGGTATAATATGGTCAATGGAATAGTTTCCTTCTGGGGAACTCTTCACCGATAAAGGCAAACCATCGGAAACGGTGGGGCGCAAAGCCAAAGGGCCTTCCGCAAAGAAGGGATGGCAGCCTGGCTACCGAAGGGAGAGTTTTGCCATGCGTAGATGGCGACCGGTTGTCCTGACCCTTGCCTTGTTGGTAGCGATGTCACCGCTAGCCCAGGCCAAAGTAGCCACAATTAATTTAACTTCAGATGGATGCTCGATCCAGGTCACATTAATGGAGAAGCCGACTGCGAGACTTAAAACCTTAATTGAAAAGGATAATGGGCGTTATTTTTACGATTTGCCCGGTAATCAAGAATGGTACCCGCTTCAAATGGGGCCGGGTTCCTACCGCGTACACTTGTTGGAACATGACGTCGGGAATACATATAAGTTTATTCAATCCGAAGAAGTGGCGGTGTCATCTTCAAGGACTGAAGCAGTGTTTTTAAGTTCGGTCCAAAATATCCCCTGGAAACAGGCACCGCTGGCAACGGCTAAAGCCCGGGAATTGACTAGCACCGCTATCTCCGTTCAGGACAAGCTGAAGGCGATCTATGATTATATAACGGAAAACATTGCTTATGATGATGCTAAAGCGGCTAACCTTGCCAGTGATTATTTACCCAGCCCCGATGGGACGATTTCTTCCGGGCGAGGGGTTTGCTATGATTATGCTTCTTTACTGGCTTCTATGTTGCGCAGTGTTGGCATCCCCAGTAAATTGGTTATGGGTACTGCCATGGGGATCAAGGACTACCATGCTTGGAATGAGGTTTATGTAGATGGACAATGGTCGACAATGGATGTTACTTACGATGCCAGGATCAAAGCGGCTGGTTTGCATGTTGGAATGACAAAAAATAAAAAAGATTATCAGTCGGATAAGGTATACTAAAAGGTTGCTAATAATTGCCTGATCAATAC
>DATERQ010000086.1:0-20627 GCA_035271345.1 bacterium
CAATAATGCTAACCGGGACACTTGTCTTCCATTTATTTTGGTGGTGATTGATGAGCTGGCCGATCTGATGATGGTATCGCCGGTAGATGTAGAAGAATCCATCTGCCGGTTAGCACAAATGGCGCGGGCAACTGGAATTCATTTAGTCATGGCTACGCAGCGGCCATCTGTGGACGTAATTACGGGCTTAATTAAAGCAAATATTCCATCCCGCTTATCTTTTGCTGTGTCTTCCCAGACTGATTCTCGTACTATTTTGGACCTTAATGGGGCCGAAAAGTTGCTGGGCAAAGGAGATATGTTATTTTATCCGGTTGGGGCTTCCAAACCACAACGGATCCAAGGGGCTTTAGTTTCTGATCAAGAAGTAGAAAGATTGGTGGAATTTTGGCATAAACAGGGTACGGCCGAGTTTGATCAGGATATCATCAAAGTCCAGCCGAAGTCCAAGAACAATATTATAGACGAAACAGATGAATTGTTTCAACAGGCTCTTGAATTGGTGGTGGAAACCGGCCAAGCATCGGCTTCTTATTTGCAACGTAGGTTTCGTATTGGTTATACGAGGGCAGCTCGAATTATAGACCAGCTGGAGGCCAAGGGTTATGTGGGCCCATTGGAAGGTAGCAAACCAAGACAGGTATTGATTAGTAAGGAAGGTTACCAACACCTATTGGAATCATTGGAGCCTAAGGGCTGAGGGGGGATTATGGAAAGTGTCTGCCCGTGATGAAAACAAAAAAGACCAACAGCAAGTATTGTCCGAAATTGGCACCCTGCTTCGAAAAACGCGAGAGGCTAAGCAATTAACACTGGAGATAGCGCAAGAACAGACAAAAATCCGACAGCATTACTTGCAAGCGCTGGAAAACGGGCAAAAGGATGTCTTGCCCGGGGAGGTATACCTTAAAGGATTTCTTAAAAATTATGCATGCTTTCTTGGATTAACTGGAGACGAATTAGTTAAGCGTTACAGTGAAAGTGAGAAGCATGAACAGGCCTCTTTTGGTGGTTCTGAACAACGCGATTTGTGGTCTCCGCCGATACAGTCACGATTTAAGCGTCAAACCATATTGCTTATTGCACTGCTTGCACTACTAATAGTTGTTGCAATTGCTCTGACAAAAGGAATTCCTTCCACCGGCACCGGCCGCGTAGAGCCTGTGGAAACACCGGAAGTGGCTGATCCGATCCCCCCAGGGCTGTCGTCAGATTCTATTGATGGCGATACAACACCAGCGGCTTTGCCAATTTGTCTGGATAAGATAAAGGAAACGGAAACTGAAATCATTTATCATGTAAATGTGTCGCCTTTAATTGAGTTGCATCTTACCGCCGACCGGTGCTGGATGGCAATCCGAACTGATGACGCTGCTGAAGTAACAGAGACACTTATCCAGGGGGATAGGCGCACAATAAGCGCTATTGATAACATTTGGCTCCGAGCCGGAAATCCTCAGGTAGTGGACATTACAATAAATGGTACCCATATAGGCCCGGCCGGAAAAACTGGCCAACCACGAAATATCGTTGTCAGACGATATCAATAACAAAAAAGCAGGCAGATTATGGGCTTCTTCAAGTCATTAAAGAGGGGTAATTGGTGAAGAAACAAACAATATGTATGATTACGCTGGGGTGTGCTAAAAACCTGGTGGATTCCGAACATGTATTGGCGTCTTTGGCGAAAGAAGGATATCAATACTATCCAAACCCTAGAAGGGCAGACATTATCATTGTCAATACTTGTGCCTTTATAGAATCAGCCCAAAAAGAAGCCGTTAATACTATTTTGCGGTCAGCATTATATAAAAGAACAGGCAACTGCAGGCATCTGATCGTTATTGGCTGCTTAGCGCAGCGTTATGCCCGTGATATAGTGCTTCATATACCTGAAGTAGACGCTGTCTTAGGCACCGGAACATTAGGGCAGTTACCAGAGGTTATCCAACAACTGGATTCCGCAACCGACACCATAGTGCGTGTAGATGCCCCGGGAGGGGTGCTGGAAGGCGAGAGGCTTCTTTCCACTTCCATTGGTACGGCATATTTGAAACTTGCTGAAGGCTGTCAGCACCGCTGCACCTTCTGCATTATTCCCGAACTACGGGGACCGTTAGTAAGCCGTTCTGAAAGCAGCATAGTTGAAGAAGCGCGCATACTAATGGATCATGGTGTGCAAGAGCTTATTCTCATCGCTCAAGATTCTTCTAGCTATGGTCTTGATCTTTATGGGGAGCTGCGCCTACCCCAACTGTTAAAAAAACTGGTCAGACTAAATGGCTTCAAGTGGATAAGGCTGCTTTATCTTTATCCCCAGCATGTTACCGATGAATTGTTGCAGGTGATGGCTGAAGAAGGTAAAATTTGCCCATATTTGGATCTGCCCATTCAACATATAAGTGACAGCATCCTGAAGGCTATGGGGCGGGGGAGTAACAAAGAGACCCTACTAAGGTTGTTGGACAAAATACGGGTGTTGCTTCCCGATGTTGCCTTAAGAACGACATTTATCATTGGTTTTCCTGGGGAAACCGAAAAAGATTTTCTGCAAGTGTTGAACTTTATGCAACAAGAAAAATTTGACTGGGCTGGAGCATTCACATTTTCACCGCAATATAATACGCCAGCCGCTATGCTACCCAATCAAATACCAGAACATGTTAAGCAAGAGCGCCTGCACAGATTGCGACGACTCCAACGCCAAATATCTTCCGAGCGAAACAAAGTTTGGCTGGGTCGGGTACTTCCTGTCTTGATCGAACAAACCTATGAAAGCGGAGGAACGGGGCGATGTTTTCGGCAGGCACCAGATGTGGATGGGGTAACATATGTTAGGGGAAAGAACTTGGAGCCGGGGCAGTTCCGGCAAGTGGTTATTGAACAGACTACTACTTATGACTTAAAGGGGAGAATAGCTAATGAATCTACCTAATAAGATTACCATGTTGCGAATCCTTTTAATACCGGTGTTTATGCTAGTTGTGTGGTTGAAATTGCCCTATGGGGATTACCTAGCTACGGCGGTATTTATAATTGCAGCTCTTACTGACACTTTAGATGGTTATTTGGCCCGGCGGCGTCAAGAGGTGACGCAGTTTGGTAAACTTTTAGACCCATTAGCTGATAAACTATTAGTCAGTGCTGCCCTACTCGTGTTAGTGGAGGGGGGACGCCTGTTATCAAGTGTAGCGCTTATAATTATTGGCCGGGAATTAGCAGTGACCGGTCTTAGGGCCCTGGCTGCTGCTGACGGGATTGTGATTGCTGCTAGCCCGTTAGGGAAACTGAAAACCGTCTTTCAGATTATTGCTATATCATCATTGCTTATCAAGGATTATCCTTTCAGCTTATGGAATATTCCTTTTGGCAATATTGCCATGTCACTAGCTGTGGCTTTAACTTTGATTTCTGGAATAGATTATTTCTTTAAGGGCCGTGAACTGTGGCTTCCGTCATAGATCCGTCATAGATTGCGATTCGGGTATATTTTGGTCCCACGTCCAGGCTTTGCCTTCTAATTGGCAAGGCCTCTTATGTTATAATGGGAGTCAGGTAAACGAAGGGGGGCCGGGCTTATGCGTTACCGGGGATACCGTGTTGATGTAATAATTGCCATAGCTCTCTTGACAGTGCCTATTCTCTTAGGCGCCCAGAGTATTCATAGGCAAATATGGATGGAGCGCCCACTGTCAAAAGATCTCCAGGCTATTGCTGGTGTTAAAACTGCAACTGTAAATAGAAAGCCGGATCGCTACGACATAATCCTCAACCTTCTGATTGTGGATAGCTTGCCAATTGTTTATCGTCAAGCAGTTTGTATCGCAGAAAAACATTTAAAATCATTGCCATTTTCCATTCAGTTGATTGATAACCGCACACCGAATTTAGAAGATCTGTATTGGCAGATGCAAATATATATCGAAGAAGCGGTAATGCTGGGTAACTTTGGTGCCGCAGCAACAAATTTGCACCGGCTAGCTTTCAACGCTGGTGCTGAAACACAATTTTATGTAGATAAGGATCATATTTATCTTGAACTTCGCCAAAATGAAACATATTTGTATGCTGTACGGGAACGTATCATACCTCATAAGGAGGTCAAAGCACTATGAGAAAAGAAATAGTGCTGGGTTTGGGCTCCGGCTTATTAATATTTGCTGGGATTCATGGATTCAATGTACTGCCATTATTGATGCTAGGCTTATTGTTCTATTTATTTTATGAACAGGGTGGCCTTAAAGTCATGCAAAAGCGCTTTGATAAAGATGTCGTTCAAACAAGGGCAATCAAGACTACGTTTGATGAAATAGGCGGTCAGCAAAGCGCTAAAAACGAACTGCGGGAAGCCTTGAATTTTATTGTTACCGACAAACGGACCCAGGCACTAGGGATTAGGCCATTAAAAGGCGTTCTTTTAGCCGGACCTCCTGGGACGGGAAAAACACTATTGGCCAAAGCCGCAGCTAATTATACTGAAGCAGCGTTCTTGGCAGTGACTGGCAGCGAATTTATCGAAAT
Organism: bacterium; assembly: GCA_035271345.1. Classification (GTDB taxonomy): domain Bacteria; phylum Bacillota; class DTU030; order DUMP01; family DUMP01; genus DUNI01. The sequence goes on from DATERQ010000086.1 coordinate 4,522, forward strand.
GTACGCCGGTATTGGAGCCCAGCGGATACGTAACCTATTCCAGCAAGCTCGCCGCTTGGCTACCGAAAGTCAAAAGCAAACGGCGGTTGTTTTTATTGATGAAATTGATGTTCTTGGCAGCAAACGAGGGCAGCACCAAGGGCATTTGGAATATGATCAAACCCTTAACCAGCTTTTGGCCGAAATGGATGGCATTAAACAGCAAACCGAACCCAAAATACTTGTGATTGCTGCCACTAACCGCCTGGACGTGCTTGATCCGGCATTACTCCGACCGGGACGCTTTGATCGGGTAGTACAAGTTGATCTTCCGGATCAAGAAAGTCGTTACCAGATTTTAAAGTTGCACACATCTAATAAACCGCTAGCAGATAATGTAAACCTGAAAGAAATTGCCCGAGCCACCTTTGGTTTTTCTGGGGCTCATTTGGAGAATCTGTCCAATGAGGCTGCTATCTTGGCCCTGCGTAAAAACCGAAGCAGTATTACCCAAGAGCACTTGATTGAATCCATTGATAAAGTAAGTCTGGGGGAGAAACTCGAGCGCCGACCGCAAAGGGATGAGCTTTGGCGTATTGCTATCCATGAGGTTGGACATGCCCTAGTCAGCGAGTGCCTAAAACCGGGCTCGGTAGCAGTGCTAACCATAGTTTCCCGTGGGCAAGCCCTAGGGTATACAAGGCAAATTCCTGACGATGACCATTATCTTCATACTGAAACCTATTTAAGGCAGCAAATACAAATCCTGCTGGCAGGTTTTACTGCCGAAGAAATCTTACTTGGCAGCACCAGTACAGGTGCTCAAGGTGACTTGGAGCAGGCGGTGTCCATAGCTAAAAGGATGGTTAAAGCTGGCATGACACCTTTGGGTTTAGCTTATATTAGCGGCACGGCCAACACTGACTTGTATAAAACCACCAATAAGATCCTTGATCGGGAAAAGCGAGTAGCAGAGGATATTTTGCAAACACATCAAACCAAAGTAGTGGCTATAGCTAAGCTACTGTTGGCGAAAGAAAGGCTTGAAGGCAAAGAGCTGAGATCAGTTTTGGCCCAGCCAACGCCATCGAGTAATCCGATTGCTGGGACGGAACTAGCTATCTAATGGGAAAATACCTTGTCTTTTTGCGCTATGTTTGACAGTTGGTCAGCAGGATAAAAGTGTTTTTTGCCGAAGAGAACACCTGAACGACGTCATACTAACCAAGGAAAGATGGTGGTTTTTTCCATGAAGGCGGAAATAATTTCAGTGGGAACTGAGCTTTTGCTAGGGCAAATAGCCAACACTAACGCCCAATACCTAGGCGTGGAACTGGCTACCTTAGGCGTTTCATTACATCATATCACTACCGTAGGTGACAATAAAGTACGGCTTAAAGCAGCCTTGGATACTGCATGGAAACGGGCCGATATAATTATTTTAACTGGGGGGCTAGGGCCAACACAGGATGACATTACCAAAGAAACGCTGGCTGAATTCCTTGGCCTTGAGCTGATTCTAGATGCACCTTCGTTAGCTGCCATCCAATGTTCTTTTGCGAAGCGTGGGCGCCATATGACTGACAACAATATCAAACAGGCACTGATGCCAAAGGGCAGCATGGTTTTACCAAATCCAAATGGCACGGCCCCAGGAGTATGGTTGAAGTACCAGGGAAAAGCCGCGGCTATTCTTCCTGGTCCCCCATTTGAACTTCAACCGATGTTTACCAACCATGTTCTTCCCCGCCTAACTGCCTTATTAGGTGATAAAAGAACAATAATTAAATCCCGTATTCTTAAGTTTTACGGCATCGGTGAATCTCAAGCCGAAGAGGATGTTAAGGACCTCGTGACCAACATAAACCCCACCTTGGCTTCTTATGCCACTCCGACAGGTATCCAATTCCGCCTTACAGCCAATGCCGTCTCGCTTGCAGAAGCCGACAACCGGCTCCAAACATTAGAGGATAAATTGTTGGAACGTCTAGGCCGATACTTTTTTGCTCGTGACGAAGACACTATGCAAGATGTGGTTGGCAAGCTATTGTCCGAGCGTAATCTTACCTTGGCAGTGGCCGAATCGTGTACTGGCGGGCTTGCCGCTGATTGGTTAACAAATGTTCCTGGGAGCTCCACCTATTTTCGCGGCGGCATTGTTTCCTATAGCAATCAACTAAAGACTAGTCTTTTGCATGTACCAGAGGAATTGATTATTCAACACGGTGCTGTTAGTTCTGAAGTGGCGGAAGCCATGGCTCGGGGTGTAAAGAAAATTGTGCCAGCAGATATCGGTGCGGCTACAACAGGCATTGCCGGGCCTGGGGGCGGATCCTTAGAAAAACCGGTTGGGCTTGTTTATGTTGCTGTAGCAAATTGTTTAGGAACGCAGTCTCGTTGTTATCAATGGAGTGGTTCCCGCGAAATTATTAAGCAACGAACGGCCCAAGCAATGCTGGATTTAATCAGGCAGACAGTATTGGAGCGTGAAACAAGTTAGGGGTGGCAACATGAAGCGGAAAGAACTAAGATTGATTCTTGGCTCGGCAGTTGGGGCGCTTATCTGTCTTTTTGTTGCCAGCCCAATAGTCAGTCATCAATTTGCTGCTTTCCGTTTTTCCATCAAAATACTGCCTGGTCTTGGCTACACAAGATTCGAATTGCCCCCGATAGGATTAGTGGAGGCCAAGACCCACATTTCTCCTTTGAGTATAGTATTGAGTTTGCAGAGCATAAATCTCGATAAATTACAGCAACTGTTAGCCATTGGTGGTTCAAAGGAAATACTAATTGCCACTTGGGCCGGCATTAAGTGGAAGCTGGTAGGTCGGTTGTTGCTGTGGGCGTTGTTTATTGCCGTTGTAGGGGGCATCTGGGGAAGTTCCTGGGTAAGCCGGCGCTGGCATGATCTTATTAAAGGCGGTTTAACTGGCGTTGTTTTAGTGCTTATCCTGGTATTTGTGACCGTCTCATCATATAATTATCAAGCCCTAGCCAGTCCCACCTACAAAGGGGCTTTGGCAGGTGTCCCTTGGGTGATAGGACTAGCCCGTAATGCTTGGAATAATTGGAGCGTGCTCGGGGACACCGCTAGACTCTTTGTTCGCAACTTAAATCAGGTAATGGCTACTTCCCAAGCCCCGTTGCAACATATTGATCGTCACTTTAAAATACTGCATGTCTCGGACTTGCATAACAATCCCCAGGCAATCGATTTTATCCTAGAAATTTGTACCACTTTGACACCGGATATAATTATCGATACTGGAGACTTAACTGATTTTGGTACTCCATTGGAAGAGACTTTTTATAGCGGCCTATCCCGAATTAAAACCCCCTATTATGTTGTGCTGGGAAACCATGATTCTCCTTCAATCGCTGAAAAAATAACATATATAACCGGTGTAACGATATTGGATGGATTTATCAGTGTAGATAATATTCAAATAATGGGCTCCCGGGATCCGGCGTCATGGACGAATACACTTGTTCCGTCCTCGGCAGAACAGATATTGAATCAAGAGGGCATAATCCGCGGCTGGCTCCGAATGGCCAGCACACCCCCATTTCTGTTGGCGGTGCATGATCCCAGAACGGCGAGATTATTTTCCGGGGAAATACCGGTAATACTGGCTGGGCATACACATGTAAGTAAAATTGAAAAAAGCAACGGTACAATAACGATAAATGCTGGTACCACCGGTGGGGCTGGACTTAGAGGTTTAATGGTTGAAAAGGAAGTTCCCCTTACGGCAGCTCTCCTATATGTGGATACCGAAGGAGCGAGTCCAATTCTTGCTGCTGTGGATTTGATTCGCCTTTATCCTCGGGAAAAGCGCTTTGAATTAACCCGTTCTATGGTATCATTAGATAGCAATCTTGATCAAGATATTCTGTAGGAACAATTTTTCAATACATTTGGAGTGGTGGGGTGCTATGCGATTGTTCTTTGCGTTGACGTTACCACCTAAGGTACGCGCTACGGTAGTAAGTTGGCAAAAGCTGTGGTCAGAGTCGGCAGCTAATGTAAAATGGGTTCAGAAGGAAAACCTGCATCTAACATTAAAATTCTTGGGTGAAGTGGCTTCAGATCAATTGGACTTAATTATTTCAACTGTACGCCCGGCTATTGCCGAGCAAAGTATGTTTACTTTAACCCTCAAAGGTGCCGGGGCTTTCCCTCATTTTGGTCGGGCTCGTGTACTTTGGCTGGGTTTGGAAGAAGGTATTGACCAGCTCACCATGTTACATTATCGGCTTGAACGCGAGTTGAGCAGTCTGAATTATCTTTCAGAAAGAAAACCTTTTAAGCCCCATTTGACTTTGGGCCGGCTTCGTATGCCAACGGAATTGACGGCCCCTGCTTTGCCAGAGGCAGAATTGATAGTGCCAGTAAAGAGTGTTGTTTTGTATGAAAGCATTATTAAAACGGGTAGCGTAGTATATAAGCCACTGGCAACATTTCAGTTGCAATAAATATGATAGGGGAGTCATATATTGGAAAAAGAAAAAGCTTTGGATGTGGCTTTGCATCAAATCGAAAAACAATTTGGGAAAGGGGCTGTTATGCGTTTAGGTGAAGCGGTCGATAAGATGACCTTCGATGTTATACCCACCGGTTGTTTGAGCCTTGATATTGCATTAGGTGTGGGGGGTATTCCCCGGGGACGTATTGTGGAGGTATTTGGTCCTGAGTCTTCGGGAAAAACTACAGTTGCCTTACACATGGTGGCCGAGGCACAAAAGTTAGGGGGCACAGCTGCTTTTATTGATGCGGAACATGCTTTGGATCCCATTTATGCTCACAACCTTGGTGTTGATACAGATCAATTGCTAATCTCCCAACCGGATACTGGTGAGCAGGCATTGGATATTGCTGAGGCCCTAGTACGAAGCGGAGCTGTCGATATCATAGTGTTGGATTCAGTTGCGGCTTTGGTTCCCAGAGCCGAAATTGAGGGTGACATGGGTGATGTGCATGTTGGTTTGCAGGCACGTCTTATGTCGCAAGCATTGCGCAAATTAGCAGGAGTTATAAGCAAATCCCATACTATTATTGTGTTCATTAATCAGTTAAGGGAAAAGGTAGGGATCATTTTTGGTAACCCAGAAACAACTACCGGGGGAAGAGCCTTAAAGTTTTACTCCTCTATCCGACTCGATATTAGAAAACTTGAATCGCTTAAACGTGGTAAAGATGTGTTTGGTACCAGGACGAGGGTTAGAGTGGTAAAAAATAAGGTTGCGCCACCTTTTAAACAGGCGGAATTTGATATTATCTACGGCGAGGGTATTTCGCGCGAAAGCAATTTATTGGAGATTGGCGCCCAACAGGGAATTGTTGATAAAAGTGGGGCTTGGTATTCTTATGGAGATGAACGCCTTGGGCAGGGTAGAGACAATGCGCGGGAGTTTCTACGGGATAACCCAGCGCTTTGCCACGAAATCGAGGAGAAAGTCCGTGAAAGTTTCGACTTACCATCTACCAAGACAAGAACGCCGGCCGGTAATGATTTATCAGCGGAATAATATAAATGTTTAGAGTTACACCTACCGCTGAACCAGATTGTATCAATGCCGCAAAGAATTACGCTTTAAATTTACTTAGCCGCAGGTCTTACAGTTGTAAGGAAGTAGCTTTGCGGTTACGCCGGAAAGGTTTTGTCGATCATGTTAACAAAGATATAATACAGTTGATGAAAGAATACGGATACATTGACGACGTTGCGCTGGCGAAACGCGAACTGGATCAATGCTTGCAAAAAAAAAGATTTGGTCCTAAACGAATACAATTACGTTTGCGGCAGCGAGGTATTGCCCCGGAAATAATCGCTGAGGTTATGGGCTCCATCGATACAGTAGCGGTTTACGAACTTTGTTTTAAAGAGGCACAACGAAAATTGAAGCGTATGCCAAAGTTAGATACCAGCACAAAGCATTCTCGTCTGAGTTCATTTCTTTTCCGACGTGGTTTTGAATCTGATAGCATAAATCAATGCTTAAGGGAACTTTTAGATATGTGAATGGTGCTTCTTGACAATGTCAATACCATAACTTACAATAAACCCGGGAGCTAAAGTATGCTCAACTTTATCTATGGGTATCAGTCCATAGCACAGCCTGCCTACAGCCGAGGGAGCACTCGGCTCGTTTTGCATCTGCATCAAGGAGGTGACAGATTATTACTACAAATCAAATGATACTTTTCTTTGTTGGCATTTCAGTGCTAACTTTTCTCATAGGCTATGCAGCCCGCAAGTATATAGCCGAGGCCAGAATTGCTTCCGCCGAGGACGCCGCCCGGCGCATTGTTGAGGAAGCGGAAAGAGAAGCTGAAGCAAAAATAAGGGAAGCCCTTTTGGAGTCCAAAGAAGAAGCCCATTGCATGCGGCAAGAACTGGAACGTGAAAACAAAGATCGCCGATTAGAGCTCCAACGCCTGGAAAGACGCTTGGTCAAACGAGAAGAAAGCCTTGATCGTAAACTGGAGAATATAGAAAAGAAAGAAGAGCTTTTGGATAAGAAAAGAAAAGCGGTTCAAGCCACCAACGAGAAACTCGAAAGTACGTATCAAGAACAGCTGCGTGAATTGGAACGCATTTCCGGCTTGACATCTGATGAAGCGCGCACTTTGCTTTTAACCAACGTAGAAAATGACATTCGGCATGACGTAGCTGTACTGATCAAGAATATCGAAACTGAAGCCAAAGAGGAAGCAGATAAACGGGCTCGGGATATTGTTACCCAAGCTATTCAACGTTGTGCTGCTGACCATGTGGCCGAAGCTACGGTTTCAGTGGTAACCCTGCCCAGCGATGAAATGAAGGGGCGTATAATCGGCCGCGAAGGAAGAAATATCCGTGCTTTGGAAACAATGACCGGTGTAGACCTTATCATTGATGATACTCCGGAAGCTGTTATAATTTCTGGTTTTGATCCGGTTCGGCGAGAAGTAGCCCGGGTAGCCTTGGAAAAGCTTGTTGCCGATGGCAGAATACATCCAGCCCGTATTGAAGAAGTGGTTGAAAAAACGGCAAAAGAAGTAGAGGAACTAATTCGTGAAGAGGGAGAACAGGCTGCTTTTGAAGCCGGAGCCAACAATGTTAACCCGGAATTGGTCCGCATGTTGGGAAGATTAAAGTTCCGTACCAGTTACGGTCAAAATGTTCTTAAACACTCGCTGGAAGTAAGTCACTTAGCAGGCATTATGGCATCTGAGTTGGGGGCCGATGTTACCCTAGCCAAAAGGGCCGGTCTTCTTCACGATATTGGCAAGGCGGTTGATCATCAGATGGAAGGCCCACATGTGACTATTGGGGCTAATCTAGCCCGCAAATATGGCGAGTCCCCTGAAGTTGTACATGGTATTGCCGCACACCACGGTGATATAGAACCCGAGACTGCAGAAGCGGTGTTGGTGCAGGCAGCCGATGCCTTATCCGCAGCACGACCCGGTGCTAGGCGAGAAACCTTGGAAGCATATATTAAACGCCTTGAAACTTTGGAGAACATTGCCAATTCATTTACTGGGGTCGAGAAATCCTACGCAATTCAAGCTGGGCGGGAGGTTCGCATTATGGTCAAACCGGAGCGGATTGATGATTTAGGCGCTGTCCGTTTAGCCCGGGACGTAGTGCGCAAAATTGAAACTGAATTAGATTATCCAGGACAGATAAAAGTCAATGTAATCCGTGAAACAAGAGCGGTGGAGTACGCAAAATAGGCTGACCTTCAGCCTATTTTCGCTCTCCCGGATAAAAACTAGGGGGACCGAATGTGCGAGTTTTAGCCCTTGGAGATATTGTGGGCCGTCCCGGTAGGCATGGACTCAAAATTACTCTTCCGGAACTGCGTGCAGAACTACAACCAGATCTGGTCATTGCCAATGGGGAGAATGCCGCTGGGGGAATTGGACTGACTAAAAAGGTGGCCGAAGAAATATGGGAAGCGGGAGTTGATATTATAACCAGCGGCAACCATATATGGAGTAAACGGGATATTTACCCGGTTTTAGAACAAGACCAACGTTTATTGAGACCAGCCAATTATCCTCCCGGTGCTCCTGGATATGGCTGGACGATTTGGTGTGGCCATGGCTATACAGTTGCCATAGTCAATCTGATCGGACGGACTTATCTTGAACCTTTGGGATGCCCGTTTAGGTTCATTGATTCCTTGTTACCCCAGATTAAACAACATACCAATTTGGTTGTAATTGATTTTCATGCTGAAGCAACATCAGAAAAAATTGCTTTCGGTTGGTATGTGGACGGGCGTGCCAGCATGGTTTTTGGTACCCATACCCACGTACAGACTGCCGATAATCGTATTTTACCTCAAGGAACGGCATATATAACTGATCTAGGCATGACCGGGCCCCGCGATGGAGTATTGGGCATGGACCGAGAAGTGGTGATCCAGCGTTTTCTAACCCAGCTGCCGGCCCGCTTTAAAGTTGCCGCTGGTGCAGTGGACATAATGGGTATTTGGGCGGATATTGACCCTGCTACTGGGCAAACTTTTCGTACCGAGCGCTTATATCGAACGGTATCTCTTACCTGACATTCAATTATATGGCATAATAGGATCCGTAGGAGGATAATATGTGTTTTCCCGGGCTGACCTACATATTCACAGCACTGCATCAGATGGCAAATGCACTCCAAGGGCTATTGTGGCTAAAGCTGCATCGATTGGTCTTTCCATTATCGCTTTGACTGATCACGACACAATAGCAGGGCTAGAAGAAGCGCAAGCTGCAGGCATATTGCATGGCATTGAGGTTGTACCGGGAATAGAGCTTAGTGCCCAGCACGAGGAGGTTGAAGTACATGTGCTGGGCTATTTTATTCAGCCACATAAAAAAGAGTTAACGGATAAATTGGAAATATTAAAGAGGGCCCGGCAAAAGCGGGCCTTAACAATACTCGATAGACTGCAAAGGTTAGGTTTATCAATCGATTGGAGCCAGATTAAAAAGCATGCAGCTGGGGATGTAATCGGTAGACCCCACATTGCTAGGGCTTTAGTCGAGGCAGGTGGGGTCCCGTCGGTTAAAGCAGCTTTTGAAAGTTATTTGAATCGTGGTTGCCCTGCTTATGTTCCTCGGTACCGCCTAACCCCGGAGGAGGCTATTACTTTAATCCACAAATGTAAAGGAGCTGCTGTATTGGCACATCCCGGGCAGTTGCCAGACTTATCATGTTTAGGACCGCTGTTAGAATTCAATTGGCAAGGTATAGAGATTTATCATCCGGACCATTCAAAGGAGATGAGAGTGGCATTGGAAGGTATAGCTGACAGCCAAAATCTCATAGTCACAGGCGGCAGCGATTTTCATGGCAAAGATTGCGGGAACCGCAATCTAGGAGCATGCACGACAGATATAACTGCAGTGGAAATGTTAAGAAAAGGTTGTCAGCAGCGCTAAATTCGGGCTGGAGCACCGGTACTTTATGGGAACCCGCATTAATTCCCCTACTTGGAGTAGTAAACGGATATAAAATCCTGGCCTTGCAGGAATTTGCCAGCAAGATCGCGAATAATTATAATTGGCGACAATGGTACCAAGGACCTGCCCAATAAGCCTTTTTCGGGGTGGTGATGCTTCTGTCATAGCGAAGATAGCTGACTTAGTTGTGATGCCACTAGGCAACCCATGATTTTAGAATCAAAGTAGTTAACATGTTATTTTAGGTATGTTATTTTAGGTATGTGTGCTTTTATTGTGAACGGTTTTTAAAACGTCGTTTCTGACTAGTGGTTGGGCGGTGTGTGCCGTTAGCGTGATACTTATTGACCTAATTGACATCCTTGCTTATTCAACTAAAGCTTGATGTCAAAGTTTCGAGGTGTAGATTATGGCAACAAGAAACCTAAGCCTGGAAATAGATCGAAACAGCGGTATGCCACTTTATATTCAAATCAAACATCAAATAGGAAGCCTGATTTCTGCTCAAATATGGGAGAATGGATTTAAACTTCCAACCGAACGAAAACTAGCCCAAATTCTCGGGGTTAGCCGTAATACTATTAGTGCAGCATACAGGGAATTACAGGCAGAAGGCTTGCTATTGTCCTTGCAAGGTAAAGGTACCTTTGTTGCTGGAGAACAGATAGAAAGAGGAAAAGTTGGTCGTAAAGGACGCTTGCTTAAAGTCATTGACTTGGCACTTGAAGAAGCTGCCGAACTTGGTTTTTCTCCTGACGATTTCTTGACCTTGGCCACAACCAGGGCCTTGGAACGAAAAAAACAATTAGAAATTATAGATGTGGCTTTTATTGGAAGCTGCATTGAACAAGCCTGTTATTTTAAGCATGAACTGGCTACCGAAACGGGACTTAAGATTTCCCCGTTTTTGTTACAGGAAATAGAAAATGATCCGATAACGGCAAAAGAGAACCTGAAATTGTTTGATTTAATTGTAACTACGCTGTTCGATATTGATAAATTACAAGCGTTAATACACCTTCCAGATATACCCGTGCTGGGGATTGCTCTGGAATTGGAATTGGAGACGGTGGTCCAAATTGCCAGATTGCCGCGAAACAGTACCCTAGCTCTCATTTGTAGTACCAATTCCTTTATCTCCACCGTAAAACAATCTTTATGCAAAGCCGGCATTGATGGACTTGACCTACGATCCACTACTAGTACAGAAGAACAATTGACGAGAATTATAACTCAGTCCAATGCTATTGCTGTTAGTATTAATCGAATAACCGAGGCATTACGCTGGGCACAAAAAGGAATGCAAGCAGAGATAATTAAACTGAAATATCGAGTTGATCATGGTTCTCTAAACATGTTGCGCTGTTATCTAGCGGACCTAAGGAACCGGATCTGACCAAAAAATAGGGGTGACAAACTATGTCCAAGGAAACAACCCTGATCCGCATTAATGAAACATGGTGTAAAGGGTGTGGCATTTGTATTGCTTTTTGTCCGACGAATGTGCTGGAGGCGGGAGAGGATGGTATAGTTTTTGCTGCCCGCCCGGAGGCGTGCACACGTTGCGGCCTATGCGAATTAAGATGCCCTGATTATGCCATCAGTGTAGGAGGGGAGACTATTGCTAACAAAGACTGATCCTAAAGCGCAACTTCTTTCTGGCAACGAGGCTTGCGTGTACGGGGCCTTAGCAGCCGGGGTGCGCTTTTTTGCCGGCTATCCAATTACGCCTTCAACTGAAATAGCCGAAGGCCTAGCAGAGCAATTACCAAAATGCGGTGGAAAGTTTATTCAAATGGAAGACGAAATAGCCAGCATGGCAGCTGTAATCGGCGCTTCTCTGGCTGGTCTTAAGTCAATGACTGCTACATCGGGACCTGGTTTTTCCTTAAAACAAGAAAATATCGGGTTTGCTGCCATGACTGAAATCCCCTGTGTTATTGTTAATGTCCAGCGCTATGGACCCAGTACGGGCCTACCCACATCTCCGGCCCAAGGTGAGATCATGCAAGCTCGCTGGGGTACCCACGGTGACCATCCAGCGATAGTTTTTATGCCCTCCTCAGTTAAAGAGACGTACGATCTTACAGTAGAGGCAGTTAATTTGGCCGAGGAATTGAGGACACCGGTAATTATTCTTTTGGATGAAATAGTTGGCCATATGCGTGAGCGAGTAGAATTACCGTCACCTGAAGATTTAACAATAGTTGATCGAATTAAACCTACTGGTGATCCTCAAGATTTCTTACCTTATAAACCAGGGCCAAACCTTGTTCCGCCTATGCCTGCTTATGGCGATGGTTATCGTTTTCATGTATCTGGATTAGTTCATGATGAAACTGGTTTTCCTTCCGGAAAAGGATCTGACGGTGATGCTTCCATCCGTCGCTTATTGGCCAAAGTTGAGAAACGCCGGCCATCTATAGCGCAAGCAGAATTATATCAAACAGAAGATGCAGATGTGGTTGTCGTAGCCTCAGGTTCTGTTGGACGCTCGGCGCGGGCTGCAGTCAAAGAAGCACGTGCTCAGGGAATCAAACTAGGATTGCTTCGACCTATTACTGCATGGCCGTTCCCGGCTGAAGCCTTGGCTGCTGTGTCAATAACGGCCAAAACGATTATCGTTGCTGAAATGAACCTGGGCCAGATGATTCTTGAGGTAGAAAGACTTGTGGCTGGGCGGGCGCAAGTTTTTGGTTTAAATCGGATTGATGCCGAGCTAATTACCCCAGATGAAATTATTACCCGCACCCTGGAGGTGAGTGGAAGTGTCCATTGAGAAACTTATAACCCGTTATTGCCGTACCAGTAAGCTGCCACATATTTGGTGCCCAGGCTGTGGTAACGGGACTATTATGGCTGCAATTATCCGGGCTTTGGATAAAACCAATGTCAATCAAGATAAAACTGTAGTGGTATCTGGAATCGGTTGTTCCTCCCGAGCCCCCGGTTATATGAATTTTGATACTCTGCATACCACCCACGGACGGGCGCTGGCTTATGCCACCGGCATCAAGATGGCCAATCCTGAATTAAACGTAATCGTAATAACTGGCGACGGCGACTGTGCAGCCATTGGCGGAAACCATTTAATCCATGCTGCTCGTCGTAATATAAATTTAACGGTAGTGGTATTTAACAACAGCATTTATGGAATGACTGGAGGCCAGTTTTCGCCGCTTACCCCTGCCCATGCTTATGCAAGCACAGCACCTTATGGATCGATAGATCGCAATTTTGACCTATGTCAGCTAGCGAAGGCAGCCGGAGGCACATATGTGGCTAGGGGAACGACTTACCACACAAGACAGTTGGTGGGCTTGATTGCTAATGGATTAAACCATGTGGGTTTTTCTTTTATTGAAGCAATTACTCAGTGTCCAATGTACTATGGTCGGAAAAATGAGTTTCCGACGGCAATAGATATGCTTAAATGGCAACGAGATCATGCTGTTAATGTAAAGGCAGCGGAAAAATTGAACCCCGACCAGTTGGAAGGTAAATTTCTAATTGGTGAATTACACCGTGAACAAGCTCCTGAATATACAGCAGTGTATGAAAAAGAGATTGTCGCCAAAGTTAGGGGGGAAACCAGGTGAAAAAGTTAGAACTCCGTTTAAGCGGATTCGGCGGTCAAGGTTTGATAACGGCTGGCATCATTTTGGCTGAGGCAGCTATTTTAGACGGAATGAATGCTGTTCAAAGTCAATCATATGGTCCTGAGGCCCGCGGCGGTGCCAGCAGGGCGGAGGTAATCATTGCCACCGAGGAAATTGACTATCCTAAAGTAAGGAAACCGGACCTTTGCCTCTCCATGAGCCAGGAAGCTTGCGACAAATATGCAGTAGATACTCATCCAGAGGGCATGCTTATTCTAGACAGCGCCTATGTAAAGAAACCGCCGGTGTTTCCGGGCCCGATTTACAATGTACCGATTACCGAAACAGCGGTGGAAAAAGTCGGCCGCAGCATTGTGGCCAACATAGTAGCGTTGGGAGTAATTAATGGAATAACCAATATTGTCACTGAGAAATCGTTGGAATCAGCAGTGTTAGAGCGGGTACCCCCCAAAACCCGAGATTTTAACCGGAAAGCTTTACATTTAGGATACAAAGTTGCTCAAAATCTGGACCAGAAGGGGAGGTGACAAAAATCATGAGCAATAGCCTCAAACAGTTGCGGGCTGCTAGGAAAGATTGGGAGGACGGACCCGTAGCCAAATCTATTGGGCGCTTTCCAGAGCGCAAAGAAGAATTCGTTACTCTATCCGAAACTCCGGTAAAAAGGCTCTATTGCCCCCTTGATATTCCCGATTTTGATTACCTAAAGGAGTTAGGTTTTCCGGGCCAATATCCTTTTACCCGTGGCAATCAGCCTACTTTGTATCGCGGCCGCCTATGGACCATGCGCCAATATGCTGGCTTTGGAACCGCTGAGGAGTCAAACAAACGATATCGCTATCTGTTGGATCAAGGACAAACCGGCCTCAGTGTGGCTTTCGATCTGCCGACACAAATAGGTTATGATTCCGATCATGCTTTGGCTCAAGGGGAAGTAGGTAAAGTAGGTGTGGCCATTGATTCTTTGGCCGATATGGAAACACTATTTGCTAACATCCCCCTAGATAAAGTTAGCACTTCTATGACCATTAATGCACCGGCAGCTATATTATTGGCCATGTACATTGTTTTGGCTGAAAAACAAGGGGTTTCAACGTCTGAGATAGCGGGCACCATACAAAACGATATCCTTAAAGAGTATGTAGCGCGTGGTACTTATATTTATCCGCCAAAGTCTAGTATGCGCCTAATCACGGATATATTTGCCTATTGTTCCCAGCAGGTTCCTAGATGGAACACCATATCCATTAGCGGTTATCATATTCGTGAGGCAGGTTGTACTGCAGTACAGGAAGTAGCTTTTACGTTAGCAGATGGGATAGCCTATGTGGAAGCTGCAATGGGGGCAGGGTTAGACGTGGATGATTTCGCCCCGCGGCTATCCTTTTTCTTTAATGCACAGATGGATTTGCTGGAAGAAGTGGCGAAGTTCCGAGCAGCGCGGAGGCTTTGGGCTCGGATTATGAAAGAAAGGTTTGGGGCCAAAAATCCACGCTCCATGATGCTGCGGTTCCATACTCAAACTGCTGGTTGCGCCCTTACCGCGCAGCAGCCTGACAACAATGTGATCCGTGTTACCCTTCAGGCATTGGCGGCTGCATTAGGTGGGACCCAATCTCTCCACACCAATTCTCGTGATGAGGCGCTATCATTACCAACTGAAGACTCAGTAACCATTGCTCTTCGGACACAACAGGTTATTGCCTACGAAAGCGGGGTTACAGCCACTGTGGATCCCTTAGCTGGCTCTTATTATGTAGAATCCATGACTAACAAAATTGAAGAAGAGGCTTTAAATTATATTAACAAAATAGATGAGCTAGGTGGAGCCGTAGCGGCAATCGAGCATGGTTTTATTCAGCGTGAAATACAAGAAAGTGCCTATACTTACCAAAAATCTGTCGAATCTGGTGATCGGGTTATTGTGGGTATAAACAGATTTTTGATGAAAGAAGAGAAGCTTCCGGAACTACTTAGGGTAGATCCAAAGGTAGAAGCCCACCAAAAGGCTGTTCTAAATAGACTGCGCCAGGAGCGAAACAATGCGAGCGTACAAACGGCACTACAACAACTGGGTGAAGTGGCGCGAACCGATGCAAATCTTATGCCGACTATTATTTCTGCAGTGCGCACCTATGCTACCTTAGGAGAAATCTCCGACGTACTGCGCCAAGTATTCGGCGAATACGAACCATCAGTGATCTTTTAGGAGGTGGAGCTGGCTATGAAACGCCCGATTAGGGTTTTGATTGCTAAGCCAGGACTGGATGGCCATGATCGAGGGGCTAAGGTATTAGCGCGGGCAATGCGTGATGCTGGCATGGAAGTAATATATACCGGACTTAGGCAGACCCCGGAACAGATTGTTGAGGCAGCTATACAAGAAGATGTAAATGTTATTGGGTTATCTTGCTTGTCCGGTGCTCATAACCATTTGTTTCCGGAGATTACCAAGTTGCTAAGGGAAAAGAATGCTGACGATATTCTAGTTGTTGGTGGTGGCATTATCCCGGAAGAAGACATCGAGGGTTTGCAAGAGGCCGGAATCAGTGCAATTTTTACCCCGGGCACATCCACCGTCGATGCCATCAATTACATTAAGGAGCATGCAAGACAGTGATTTGTAGCGATGATGGGAAAATTTGGGCTGAGCGTGTGATAAATGGCGACCGCCGTGCGTTGGCACGTGTCATCAGTTTTTTAGAAAACCAAGAACAAGTGGGAACATCTACCCTGCGCTACTTATATAAACAGACCGGTCAGGCCCATATTATAGGCATGACTGGTCCCCCTGGGGGGGGCAAAAGCAGCCTGGTGGATCGGATAATTGAAGAAATACGGGCCCGGGATCATAATGTTGCTGTGGTGGCGGTGGACCCTACCAGCCCATTCACCGGTGGAGCTATTTTGGGTGACCGTATCCGAATGCAACGTTGGGCTGCTGATCCCTGTGTATTTATCCGCAGCATGGGCACCCGTGGCAGCTTGGGCGGACTGGCCCGGGCCGCGCATGCTGTAGTCCAGCTTTTAGATTCGGCTTCCTTTCCTTATATTAT
>DATERQ010000087.1:0-4530 GCA_035271345.1 bacterium
CTCCTCGAGCCTGCGAATACTGAACCAGCCACCGGATGGCCAGCGACGGCCGTCGCTCAGGCCGTACTTCTATCGGCACCTGGTAATTGGCACCACCCACCCGCCGGGCTCTCACTTCCACTAAAGGCGTGATATTCTTGATGGCTTGATCGAAAATCTCCAGCGGATTACGTTTCGTCTTTTCGTGTACGTGCTCTAAGGCATCATAACATATACGCTCGGCCACGCTGCGCTGACCGCTGGCGAGTATTTTGTTAATTAAACGAGTTACCATATCGCTCCCATAAACAGGGTCAGGGGCGATATCCCGCTTAGGAACATAGCCTCGTCTTGGCATCCCCTTCCCTCCTTATTATCATAAATTATTCCTTGGGCCGTTTGGCACCATATTTAGACCTACTTTGTCGCCGATCCTGAACCCCGGCGGCATCTAGTGTTCCCCGGACTATGTGGTATCTTACTCCTGGTATATCCTTAATTCGGCCGCCTCGCACTAAGACCACAGCGTGTTCTTGAAGATTATGGCCAATACCGGGGATATAGGAAGTAACTTCAAACCCATTGGTCAAGCGCACCCTAGCCACTTTCCTTAAGGCAGAGTTCGGTTTCTTAGGTGTTGTCGTGTATACGCGCGTGCAAACCCCTCGCCTTTGCGGCGATCCTTGCAACGCAGGTGCAGAAGGCTTTCCTTCTATCTTCTCCCGCCCTTGCCGGATCAACTGGTTAATTGTCGGCATCTTCCCACCTCCTTCCCCTAATCCTCAATAACTGCAGCCGCTGCTGCCCCAACTTGAATACCACAGGCTCGCCCCAACGTTTTCATGTCATCCACGTACATATATGGAACATCATGTTCCTGACAAGATTCAAGTAAGTATTTCACTACATGGGGCTCAGCATCCTGGGCCACAAAAACCTGGTGGACAATACCCTTTTGCACTGCTTTTAGCGTCTGTTTTGTACCAATGGACTTCTTTTTCGCCCGACGGAGTTTATCCAGCACCATTCGCATCCCCCAGTCCCATTTCATTTTTTTGGCGAACTAGGGCCAGGTCCAGCGTTTAACATGCTTGCTCGGTGGACCTGGCCCCAAACTAGCTCAGTTAATTATTGCCTGGTTGCCCGATCACCACTGCGGGCAACCTTAGGTCGCACTCGGATATTTTACCACTGCCGCCAGTGGCTGTCAAGGCAAAGCTGCCAGCACCGATGATGTTTTCGGGCTCTCTTCGCGCTCCTCTTCCTTTTCTGGCTGTTTAGAGTCGGAGGCTAAAGCTTCCACTTCGATCTGATCATAGCCGGCCATACCAGTCCCTGCCGGAATGAGCTTCCCAATGATAACATTTTCCTTTAGCCCTAGCAGTAGATCAGTTTTACCTTTAATGGCGGCTTCAGTCAAAACACGGGTGGTCTCTTGAAATGACGCTGCCGACAAGAATGATTCTGTAGCCAAGGAGGCCTTGGTAATGCCCAACAAGGTGGGGCGGGCTGTGGCCGGTTCACCTTCTGCTTCCAATACCTTAGCATTCTCCTGTTCAAACTCGCCCACATCCACCAGGGAACCCGGCAGCAATCCTGTATCTCCGCAGTCTTCTATCTTCACCTTTTTAAGCATTTGCCGCACTATTATCTCAATATGCTTATCATTGATTTCCACGCCCTGGAATTGGTACACCCGTTGCACCTCATGAAGCAGGTAGTCCTGCACAGCACCCCTGCCCTTGATCTCCAGCAACTGATGCGGATTCATGGAACCCTCCGTCAACTGCTCCCCGGCCAAGACTGCGTCTCCTTCTTTAACGTATATCTTAACTCCATGGGGCACTGGGAAAGAATGAGCCTCCCCTGTTTCCTTATCCACCACTTGGAGTTCAGTGCGACCCCGATTTTCCGTAATATGAACAACGCCATCCAAGTCAGAAATAACGGCTGCAACTTTAGGTTTTCTGGCCTCGAACAGTTCTTCCACCCGGGGCAACCCCTGTGTGATGTCATCGCCGGCCACACCGCCGGTGTGAAAGGTCCGCATGGTGAGCTGAGTTCCGGGTTCGCCAATGGACTGTGCGGCTACAATGCCCACTGCTTCCCCCACATCCACCAAGCGTCCGGTAGCCAGGCTGCGTCCATAGCAGTTCGCACAAACGCCATTCTTAGTCTCACATTGCAGCACTGTACGCGCTTTTATCCCTTCAATGCCAACTGCTTCAATGGCCTCGGCGATATCGTTGCTGATTTCTTCTCCTTCAGCAACCAGTACTTCCCCCGTTTCCGGATGAATCACATCTTCAGCCGCCACCCGGCCAGCAATCCGTTTAGATAACGATTGCAACTCTTCATTGCCATCGCGCATGGCAGTGATATAACAACCTTCAGTAGTACCGCAATCTTGCTCGCGAACAATGACATCCTGGGATACATCCACCAAACGCCTGGTTAAATAACCGGAATCAGCAGTCCGCAGAGCAGTATCGGCTAGCCCTTTTCTAGCCCCATGGGTAGAAATAAAGTATTCCAGCACCGATAAACCTTCATGGAAATTAGAACGAATAGGTAGATCTATGATCCGGCCCGATGGGTCGGCCATAAGACCGCGCATTCCTGCTAGCTGTCTTAGCTGTTGGATATTACCCCGGGCGCCGGAATTTGCCATCATGAACACAGGGTTAAAGGGATCTAAATTCTCCACCAGCGAATCTGTCACTTCATCGGTGGCCTCATTCCAAATCTTTATTACCTGTTGATAACGTTCGTCAGCCGTAACCAATCCGGTAAGGTATTGCTCCTCAATTTCTTCCACTGAAAGATCGGCTTTGGCTAAAATATCGGATTTGGTGGTGGGTACAATGGTATCATCAATGGAAATGGTGATCCCAGCCATGGTGGCAAAATGGAATCCCAATGTCTTGATTCGGTCCAGCATAGCGGCAGTACTTTCAATGCCATAGCGATGATAGCTGTCACTTATTATTGTACCCAGCATTTTCTTGTCCACTACTTTATTAAGTAGCCCCCCGTACATGCCGGCCGGCAAGGCCTGGTTAAAAATAAGCCGTCCCAGGGTTGTCTCCACAAGCTCCCCATCAATTCGCACTTTGATGAGGGCTTGAATCGACAGTTCCTCGGCATCATGCGCCATTTCCGCCTCTTCGGCGGAAATGAAGTAACGTCCGGTACCGACGGCATCTTCCCTTACGCTAGTCAAATAGTAAATCCCAATCACCATGTCCTGGGTGGGAACTGCCAACGGCCTGCCATTGGCCGGCGACAAGATATTGTAAGCCGATAGCATCAGTACCCTGGCTTCCGCTTGGGCTTCAGCCGACAAAGGAACGTGGACTGCCATTTGGTCCCCGTCGAAGTCAGCATTGTAAGCCGAGCAAACCAAGGGATGAATCTGGATAGCGCGACCTTCCACCAATACTGGCTCAAAAGCTTGAATACCTAGCCGGTGTAGTGTAGGCGCACGGTTTAACATCACTGGGTGCTCTTCAATTACGTCTTCCAGCACATCCCATACTTCTTCTTGTACCCGTTCCACCATCCGTTTTGCACTTTTAATGTTGTTAGCAAGCTCCCGTTCCACCAATTCTTTCATCACAAAAGGTTTAAATAGTTCCAGCGCCATTTCTTTTGGCAAACCACACTGGTGTATATTAAGGCTCGGGCCCACCACAATCACCGACCGGCCGGAATAATCCACTCTTTTGCCCAGCAGGTTCTGGCGAAAACGTCCTTGTTTTCCCTTGAGCAAATCGCTTAAGGATTTAAGGGCTCGGTTCCCAGGCCCAGTCACCGGGCGGCCGCGGCGGCCATTATCGATAAGCGCGTCCACTGCTTCTTGCAGCATCCGCTTTTCATTACGGACAATAATATCCGGTGCCTGCAGCTCCAGCAAACGTTTAAGGCGATTGTTCCGGTTAATCACCCGGCGGTAAAGATCATTTAGATCTGAGGTGGCAAAGCGCCCTCCGTCTAGCTGCACCATGGGGCGCAGTTCCGGTGGAATTACAGGAATAACATCCAATATCATCCACTCCGGCCGGTTACCGCTGTTACGAAATGCCTCCACCACTTCCAGCCGCCTAATAGCACGGATTTTTCTCTGGCCACGAACATTTTTGAGCTCAGCCCGCAGCTCAGTCGCCATCTGGTCAAGATCTATTTCTTCCAACAACCGTCTAATAGCTTCTGCTCCCATTTCAGCCTGGAATGCAGCGCCGTGCTGGTCCCGATATTCCCTGTATTCGGCTTCATTTAAAATTTGTTTGTACACCAACGGCGTCCTGCCGGGATCTGTCACCACGTACGAGGCAAAATAAAGCACCTTTTCCAGTAGTCGCGGTGACATGTCCAGGATGAGCCCCATCCGGCTGGGAATACCCTTAAAGTACCAAATATGTGAAGCCGGTGCGGCCAACTCGATATGCCCCATTCGCTCTCGACGCACTTTAGCCCGGGTAACTTCCACTCCACAGCGATCGCAAACGATTCCCTTATGTCTGATCCGTTTATACTTTCCACAATGGCACT
>DATERQ010000088.1:0-2719 GCA_035271345.1 bacterium
GAAAATATTGTTGGCCACTGTCCGCGGCGATATCCACGACATTGGGAAAAATATCGTCAAGGTACTGCTGGAAAACTACGGCTTTCAAGTGGTGGATCTGGGTAAAGACGTGCCTGAACAGGAGATAGTGCAGCAAGTAAAAGAAAAGAAGATTAGCCTGGTGGGGCTGAGCGCCTTGATGACCACCACCGTCCGCAGCATGGAAAGCACCATTAAAGCCTTACGGGCAGAAAACTTACCCTGCCAGGTGATGGTGGGTGGGGCTGTATTGAATGAGGAATATGCCCGCCTGATCGGCGCCGACTATTACGGCCGCGATGCTCGGGCAGCAGTGGCCATAGCACGGCAGTTGGTAGGCGGGGAAGATATGGATTTGTAGTGGGGATCGGGATTTCATATTTGTTGGTAAAGCCCGGAGATTGAGCTTAGCCCGGCACCTTAAGGTGCCGGGCTAAGCTCAGGTTAGAGGTTTATATTTCAATTTCCGACTGGGTGCCAGGGTTGCCCAGTTCGAAATTCAGTCAGCGCAAATAGGGGAAAATGTGTCATTTAACGCCGATCATGCCTTGGGTGATGTCATAAGGGTATGGCCTAGGATTATCCTGGTGCTTTTGGGCTAGAATAGGGGTAAACTAAAATGGGGAACGGCCAGCGACACGAACTAAGAACTATTGGGGTGATAAAAGCATGCTGACGCGGGTAAAGACGGCTGCAGAGGTTAAAGGTATACTAAAAGCGGTGGAGAAGGTGGAAATAGTAAGTTTGGTGGACAGCGTTATCGACTTGTTGCCCTTGATCAAACGGAAAGATGTGGAGCGAATTTGGGATTGGGTCGAAGACAGATCGCAGGCAGGCCATCCGCTGGCAGAGCATGGTTTTTCGATGTTAGTGAAAAGCGTTATTGGTGATAAGGGCCATACTATTTTGTACGATGCCGGCTTTGACGACAAGGTAATTGTGGAGAATCTAAAGCGGATGCTGATCGATTTGGGTGCTATTGAAGCAGTGGTTTTATCTCACGGGCATATGGATCATACCGGGGGCTTGCTGGCCGCGCTGCGGGAGATGAAGGCCAATAAGATGCCAGTGTTTGTCCATGAGCGAATGTTTTTAGCCCGCGGCTGGCGAGATCCGGAAGATGATAAGGCGGAGATGATTCAACCTCCGGTTTGCCCGAGCCGGGCGGAGATGGAGGCTGCTGGGGCCGAAGTAATCGAGGAAAAAGGCCCCCATCTGATCGCTAACAACACTATTCTCATTACCGGCGAGATTCCGCGCACCACCAGCTTTGAGCCGGGGTATCCTGATGAATGGGTATTTGAAGAGGGGAAATGGCAGCATGATCCTCGTGTTATCGACGATCGGGCTTTGGTGCTGAAGGTAAGAAACAAGGGGCTCGTTATTGTAACCGGTTGCGGACACGCCGGAATCATCAATACGGTCCGCTATGCCCAGGAACTGACTGGTGTTGATGAGGTATATGCTATTTTAGGGGGACTGCATCTGGCCGGGAAATATTACGAGCCCAATATTGATCGGACGGTGGCGGCCTTGATAGAGATTGCTCCGAAGCTGCTAGTGCCCTCTCATTGCACCGGCTGGCCAGCCCAAAAGGCCTTAGCCGAAGCGCTACCGGAAGCTTTTGTAGCTAACAGCGTCGGTAACAAATATACAATTGGCTAAACTTTTGATTGGAGGTTTTGATATTGATGGCGGGAGATAAAAGGTTTCAAATTGATCAAGAAGAGATGGTGCAACTGCTGACGGCCAGTCTGAAGATAAACACCACCAATCCTCCGGGCGCTGAACTGCCATTGGCTGAGCTCTGGGGTAAAAAGATGGAGGAGTTAGGGCTGGAAGTTCGGTTGCAGCCAGTGGCAGAAAACAGGGCCAATGTTATCGGAGTATTGAAAGGAAAGGGGAAAAAACCTTCTTTGCTCTACAATGGCCACTTAGACACGGTGCCTCCAGGCGCAGTGGAATGGGATTATGGCCCCTTTTCCGGCGAAATTGTCGGGGACAAGGTATACGGGCGTGGGGCGGCGGATATGAAGTCCGGTGTTGTGGCCATGGTCATGGCGGCTGGAGCGCTAAAATCGGCCGGGATTGAACTGCAAGGGGACCTGATTATAGCCGCTACAGCCGGAGAAGAAACCGACAGTATTGGGGCCCGGGCCTTCGCTCAGGAAGAAGAGATGAAAAATGTGGGGGCAATTTTGATCGGTGAGCCCAGCCACAACGAAATGTTTGTGGCGGAAAAAGGGGCCTTGTGGTTTAAAATAAGGACCCGAGGAAAAACTGCCCACGGCTCCATGCCCCATCTAGGGAGAAACGCTATTTTGCATATGAACCGGATCATTTCACAGTTGGCGCAGTATGAGTTCAAATATGAGGAACACCCCTTATTAGGGGCGCCCACCATGAATATTGGTACTATCGCCGGCGGTGTCACCACCAATGTGGTGCCGGATCAGTGCGAATTAACCATTGATATGAGGACCGTTCCCGGGCAAAAACACGGCGAAATCGAAGCAGATTTGGAAAAAATGATTGCCAAATTGAGGCAAGAGCTACCGGTACTGGAAGTGGGGCTGGCGGTGATAAATGATCGGCCGGCGGTGGATACAGCCTCAGACCATGAATTTGTACAACTGGGCCTTAAGGTGGCGGAGGCAGTACTAGGCAAGCAATTGGTGCCGGGTGGGGTAAATTATTATAC
>DATERQ010000089.1:0-4056 GCA_035271345.1 bacterium
ATTCAGCTACACGAAGGAGCGGTATAATATTAAGGTAGTCCCCCATTTCCAACGCCCGGCTTATATAGAGAGCTGGAATTTGCTCCGACTTTGGGGCTGCTTCCAAGATTTTGTCTGCTCTGCCCTCGGCAACCACCACCCAAGTTTTGAGGCGGGTTTCAGCAGCCCGTAAAAAAACGTCCAGCACCCGGCCAACACCCCGCCGGGCTAAATCTTCTCCCAACACCAGCGTTTGCACATGCCCCAAAAAGAGGGGATGCTCCGTTTGGGTCTGAATGGAATGGTGTCCCTGCCAGAGGTTTTTACAGCGGGCTTTTTTAATGACTACCGATTCCTTTTCACTTGTTCCTCCACCTTCATTTCCCAGCTCCTGGGGAGCGGCAATGTTATAGGTGACAGCAAAGGTGTTATCCGGGGCTGTATCCACCCCTTGCATCAGAACAAAGGCCCTGCCTTCAATGTCCCGCGAACTGGCCCAGCCTCGAAGGGCCAGCAAAAGAACAATAACAATAAAGATTAAGGATCTAAGGCTGTTTAGGCGGCTTTTCATCCGGGTCCCCCCTTTTCCCGCGCCAATAAGCGATGAACAAGATAAGCAAAGGAGCAGCCAACACCAGACCAAAGCGAATCCGGGTAAACATAATACCGATCTGCTCGACAGCCACAATATTGGGCGGTTTAATGGCTAAATAGTAGGCTGGCAAGGCCAAGAGGTAGGGCCAGGTGGTGCGCGATTTTATTTTAAACAGGTCCGAGATGATATCCACCACGCCAAATAACATCGAGCCCATGGTGGTGAAAATAACCACCACATAGACGGCTAGAAATGGGGCCTCCAGGCGTTCGAAAATCCCATGGAAACTTATCATCCGCACCAATGTCAAAGTGGGCCATTGGGTATGGACTAAATTTGCCTTGCCCAAAATGCCGAGGCAGCCCATCATAACCAACAAAAATATAGCGGCCACAATTAAAAGCCCCAGCGTATGGCTGCGCCCCGCCTTCTCCGGTTGCTCATAATAAGGTATAAATAACGAAACGATCTCGAACCCCAAAAAGGAGGTGAGGCCCACCAGGGTGCCCCGACCCAATTTCCGCCAGCCATCAAACTCCATCAGCGGTAATAACTGCCAGCCGTTAATACGCACCAGAGAAGGAATTATGAGCAAAAACAGCGCCCCCACCACCAAGGGAAAAAATAGCTCGTGTACCCGAGCCACAGTCCCCACATCTTTAGTGGCCAAATGGGCAGCCAACAACAGCATTACTATAATTCCTACCTCCAATGGCACCCGGGGTAAAATAGCGGTGATAATAACTGCGGCGAAAACCCGACTGGAGAGAGTAGCCATAAGGAGCCAACTGATGGCAAAGAGCAAAGATACAAGCCCGCCAAAAAACACTCCCAAAGTTGTGACCGCATATTGGGGCAAGGTGGAGCCGGGGAATTGTCGTCCAACAACCGTATAGAGCGCTGCCACCGCCAACATTATTAGGCCGCCCACAATCAAAACAACCCAACTTCCATTCCCCGCCTCCGTTGCCAATTCACGGGGTAAAATAAGGAGCCGGGCGCTGATGATAGTATTGACAATAATGGCCACTGCTTGTAAAGGTGTGACCGAGTTATGATTGGGTTCCATCACTGCCCTCCTTATCGAATCCAGAGCCGGGCAGTCGGTATCTATCCAACGGTTTTAAAAAGCGGGGTCGTGTGCGTTGAAACAGAAAATCCCGGCGTAAAACAGTGTCACCTTGACCGGTAGGGTCGTAAGGGGCGTAAGGTGCCATGTAGGGTATGCCCCACGATTCCAATCCAGCCAAATGAATCACCAGCAAAATTATACCGGCTGTTATACCGATCAGGCCAAAGCTGGCACCAAGAAAAATAAAGGGGAAGCGGAGAAGGCGAATGGAGATGGCCGTACTTTGATTCGGAGTGGCGAAAGAACCAATGGCGGTGATAGCCACCACAATGACAGTAAGGGGGCTCACGATCCCGGCCCGCACCGAAGCTTCCCCCAGGATAAGTCCACCCACAATGCCCACCGTCGGTCCAATGGGCCCTGGCAATCGAACGCTGGCTTCCCGAATGATTTCCACCAACAGCTCCATAATGAGAATTTCCGCCAGTAGGGAAAAAGGCACCCCGGTCCGGGCTGCTGCCAAGGCCAACGCTAAAGTGGTGGGAATCATTTCCGGATGGAATGAAGTCAAAGCGACATAAATTCCAGACAGAAAGAGAGAAAACACCGTGGCTGCCAGCCGGATCAGCCGAATAAAACTGCTGAGCCAGGAATGCTCATAATAATCCTCCGGCGACTGAAAAAACTGTATCCACACCACTGGTGCCAGCAAAACAAACGGCGATCCGTCCACTATGATGGCCACCCGACCTTCCAAAATACCGGCCGCTGCTTTATCAGGGCGCTCAGTGGCTTGCATTTGGGGAAAAAGCGATGCTCCATGTGCCTTTACCAGTTGTTCAACGTAACCGCTTTCTAAAACAGCGTCGATCTCAATATTCTGCACCTGGGCTTTAATGTCGGCGACAATATTTGGATTGGCGATATCCTTGATATAAAGGAAAGCAATATCGGTGCCGGTCCGTCGGCCGATGATGGCGGTTTCCACCACCAGATCAGGGTCCTTAATTCGGCGGCGGATTAGACCGGTATTGGTACGAATGTTTTCAGAAAAACCTTCCCGCGGCCCCCGTACCACCGCCTCAATAGTGGGTTCTTGAACACCCCGAGTTTCAAAGCCGCGCGAATTAACGATAATAGCCTCTTTGCTACCCGATATCAGCAACACAGTGTCACCAGACAAAATCGTGTGCAAAATGTTCTTTATCTCACCCGAAGCTTCTATTTCCCCAGCCGCCAACAAATAGGCTTTAATTTTGTCCAAGGCGTTGCCAGGCTTCAGTTTTTCAGCCACGCTTTCCATCCGCGACAAGTGCAACAGTGACCGCATAATATCCTGGTCCACTACCCGCGTGTCCACCAAACCATCGATATAGAACATGGCCAGTTCCAAATCTTCCGGAATTGGAAGGCGAAAGCGGCGTATCACTAAATCGGAACTATCGTGAAACAAAGACCGAAGGTGCTGCAGGTCGGCCTCAAAATTACCTGACAGTTCCGTCGGTTGCTCTGATGCCATCTCCTCAGTTAACCGTTGTTCCTTAATCTGCCCCGCCGGAATCGGCTTCTTAAACTCCGTTCCCATCTCCCCAACCCCTTTCAAACAGGGACAGTTCCGGATTGAATTGGCCCGCTTCAGCCACCACACCTGGTCGGGAGTTTATACAAGCATTAGTGTTCGCCGCCGGTGGGAAAAACATTCATTTCCTCATAATTTTCCTAATTTCCGCGGCCCCAGCTTTACAAATCTCCGGGCCTAAGCTACCATGGAATCAATTAGCAGGGAAGAGGGGACATCGGACAGGCAGTCCCTTTGTGTCGAGAACGACCCCGGTATCCGGTGTCGTTCCGCCCCTTAAGCCCTAAAAAAGGGAGGAACCGACTTGTCTCATTGCAACATTATCCTTATTCGGCATGGAATTACCGATTATAACCGAGCCGGCCGGCTCCAAGGACAAATAGATATCCCTTTGTCAGACCAAGGGCGGCAGCAAGCACAAAAACTGGCCCAAAAACTAAAAACGAAGAAAATCCAGGCCCTTTACAGTAGCGATCTCAGCCGGGCCCGAGAGACGGCAGCTATCATTTCCCGGGGAATAGGGTTGGAAATAAAGGATTATCGATCTGATTTGCGCGAAATAAATTTTGGCACCTGGGAGCGCCTCACCATCTCCGAACTGGAGGAAACCTATCCCCAACAATTGGCCCAATGGCGGGCCGACCGTAGCTATTCAGCCCCCCACGGCGGCGAAACATTTGCCCAATTGGCCGCCCGCGGCTGGCAGGCAATCAGGGAAATTGCGGCCCAGCACCCGGGACAAACCGTGGCTGTAGTGGCCCACGGTGCTCTCATCAAAGGAATTTTATGTATGGCCCATGGCATCGGCTTTCAACGCCGCTCTGGATTTAC